>JARFPR010000124.1 GCA_029288195.1 Gammaproteobacteria bacterium
GAACCAATTTATCGATACACTCGCAAGCAAAGCTTAATGCCGTGGCACGTCAGTTAAATGAACGTCCACGCAAGACATTAGGATTTGATACACCAGCGGAACGATTTAATGCATGTGTTGCGTTGACCGGTTGAGCTGACAACCCAACTAAGACTCTTAACATTCGCGTATCAATTGGAAATACAATTATAAGAAATTTCTTCCGACTGAAATTTGACTGTGATTAGACGTTGTCCCATTCGGCAGATGCCCTGAAGTGCGTAATTAGAAAATCGATAAAGCTGCGAACCTTCGTTGCCAAATGCCGGTTATGAGGGTATACGGCATAAATTCCGAGCTCATCCGATTCATAGTTTTCAAGAATTATTTTTAGCTTTCCCGCTCGCAGCTCATCACTGATTGCATAGGCAGGGCTATAGCCAATGCCCTGACCCGCCAACATGGCCTCGCGCACGGCGACAGCGCCATTGACGCGTAAATTTCCGTTCACGTTGACGTTGAACCGATGATCGTCATCCCTGAATGGCCAGCTGTTACCTGAACCCTGATTGGTATCGTAGATACAACAATGCCGTTCGAGATCGTCGGGTTTTGTCGGCGTGCCGACGCGCTGCAGATATTCGGGTGAGGCACACACAACAATCCGGCAGGATGCAAGCCGCCGGGCGATCAGGCTCGAGTCCTGAAGATTACCTATCCGCACTGCCAGATCGAAACCTTCGTCTACAAGATTGACAAATCGATCCGCCAATACCAGTTCAATCGAAACCTCCGGATACTCATCCAGGTAACGGGCCACCGCCTGCGCCAGAAACATCTCGCCAAACGTGGTTGGGGCAGCAATCAAAAGCCTTCCTCTTGGAGCCGTTTGCTGATCACTGACGGCTGATTCCAGTTCATCGATCTCGTCGACCAGCTGGCGGCAACGCTCGAAGTATGCCTGCCCAACCTCGGTCACATTGAGGCGTCTCGTGGTTCGATTTAACAACCGTACACCCAGATGATCTTCTAGTTGACCCACGTACTTGCTCGTCAGCGCCCTGGAAATGCCGAGTCGCTCCGCTGCTCCTGTAAACGAGCCAGTCATAACAACCGCCGCGTAAGTACGCATTCCGGTAAGAATATCCATAGATTGTCAATAAAACGTTGATAGTTAATCTTCAATATTATTATTTATCAATGAATATTGAAATATTAATCTTAGCTTCGAAAGGCAATCCACTAACACTTAATTAAATACCTGGAGAAATACGATGATTGATCAAAGAACCGCCCCTTATGCCGCCCTGATGCTGCGCCTGTCGCTGGGTACCATGTTCCTGGCACACGGCCTGCTGAAGGTAATGGTTTTCACCCCTGCCGGAACGGCAGGCTTTTTCAACTCTCTGGGTCTACCCAGCTGGCTGGCTTACGCGACCATAGTCGCCGAAATTCTCGGCGGCCTGTTACTGATCGGCGGCATCCGTACCCGGCTGGTAGCGCTTGCTCTGTTACCGATTCTTATCGGTGCCGTTTGGGTTCACAGTGGCAACGGCTGGCTTTTCAGCAATGAAAACGGCGGCTGGGAATTCCCACTGTTCCTGGTCTTTGCTGCCGTGGCACAAACATTGTTGGGCGATGGTGCCGATAGCCTCGGTAAACTGGTCGGGTCGCGCCAGGCCGGTTATTCCGTGCAGCCCCATGTTGCATAACTTGTGAGGAAAACCGGCGCCGCACGGTCAGGCGCCGGTTTGTTTCAGTCGAGGAGAAATCAAATGCTGGTAAACGGAAAATGGCACAAGGACTTCCATCCCGTGCAGTCTGACGATGGCGAAGGCGGTTTTGTGCGTGAAGCGTCGAAATTGAGAAACTGGGTTACGCCCGACGGAAGCCCCGGTCCGACGGGAACCGGAGGATTCAAGGCCGAAGCGGGTCGATACCATCTTTATGTTGCGCTGATCTGTCCCTGGGCATCGCGGACCCTGATGGCGCGTAAACTCAAAGGACTTGAAGAGGTTATCTCGATTTCGATCCTCGATCCGCGCTTAACCCCCCGAGTCTGGCGATTCGGCGGTACCCCGGAGGCGATGCCGAACACCGATGCCGATCCCCTGTACGGTGCCGAGTACCTGTACGAACTCTATTTAAAAGCAAACCCCGCCTACACCGGTCAAATCACGGTGCCGGTACTGTGGGATAGACGATCAGAGACCATGGTTAACAACGAGTCATCGGAAATCATTCGTATGCTCAATTCCGGCTTTGGTGACCTGGCCAATAACGGCATAGACCTTTACCCGGATGAGCTGCGGCACGAAATAGACGAGATAAACGATCGACTCTACGAGCGCTTCAACAATGGCGTCTACAGGGCTGGATTCGCCACCACGCAAAACGCATACGAAGTGGCCGTTCACGATGTGGTAGACAGCCTGGATTTTCTGGAACAACGCCTGGAAGAACAGGATTACCTGGTCGGCAATCGCCTGACCGAGGCCGACATACGTGCCTTCGTTACGCTGATTCGCTTCGATCTGGCGTATCACGGACTATTCAAAATCAACCTGCGGCAGGTGCGCGAATATCCGAATTTGCGTGCCTACGTGCGGCGAATCCACGGTTTGCCGGGTATTGACGAAACCGTCGACGTCGAACATATCAAGACTGGATACTACTCGATAGAAGCGCTGAATCCGGCTGGTATCGTTCCGCTGGGTCCGGAAACGATCTGGTAATGCTGGAGCAGGCTCATGCCTTCTAATCGAATTGAAACCACGAAGCAACCCGGGTTGTTTGGGGAGTTTTTTCTCGCCGCGCGTAATCACTAACCCTGGTTACGCCATCCCTTGGCGTCTTCCGTGGTGATTGGCTGACCGCCATAACCCCAAGAACCACTTTGGATTTCGTGTATCCGAACTGTTGTCCCAGCTCTTAGCGTTTCACCTACAACCTCCCCAAACGCATCCGTGACTTTTTCAATCATCAACCTCTTATCCTCTGATGAAAAAACACCTTCCATAACTTGAATATCAATTGACGGCATACTTCCTCCTAATAGAGTTGATTCGTGCAATTCGTTCTTAATCGAAGTGCCGTTTTTGAACTGGAGCTATTTTCGGCCGTAGCTTCGCAGTTTCCACTAGTCGGTTTATTTTCGGGCACTCTTCTTCCAACCATTCAGGGGGCATCCACTGCGCTAACATCCAGACATAAATATCCAAAACAGTGAATGGATCGCCAAAAGTGTATGGCCCGTCTTTAAGGTAGCCTTCGAAGATTCGATACTGGTTCTCAACATACCGATAGGCAGCTGTTTTCACTGCTTCGGCACATGCCTCGGAATCGACATAATTTTGTGGAATTATTTTTCGAAGTTCGCCCTCGTAAACGTTGACGGCAAAGAAAAACAACCACCGATCATGCTGAGCACGTTCACTGGTCCCTGGCAATGGCGCCAGTTTTGACTCTGGATGCGAATCAGCAATGTGCAACAAGATTGCCGCGCCTTCCGTCATGACACTGCCGTCAGGCAATTGAAGCGATGGGACTTGTCGGGTGGGATTTATCAGGCCGTACTCGTCGGTGTTTTGTTCACCCTCTCGTATATTAATCGGTATGACTTCGTACTTTTCGCCTGCCTCTTCCAACGCTGCTTCACTTGCAAGCGATCCTGTCGTTTTCCAACCATATAACCTGTACATAACTCCTCCCCGAGTCGCACTATTTATCGGTAATTAGAGTGGAAACCTATTTTAACAAATGATTTCGAGTGTCGCCTTTTGGACGAAGATTGCCACCTACCAGAGCTTTATGAGCGTCTCCTTTGGAGAAAGCTGACGTTCAAATCCTAGATATCAGCGGCGATTTACGACCTGGCCGAAGGTAGCCCCCTGTCAGGCTCTAATGAGCGTCTCCTTTGGAGAAAACAGACGCCCAAACTCAAATTTTTTTTTGCCGGGGATTGGTAGAATGCCTACTGATCTGTGACCTGTGCCTTTTCC
>JARFPR010000463.1 GCA_029288195.1 Gammaproteobacteria bacterium
GCAGGATAACAAGATCATGGATACTTTTATTATCCAGGACAGGAACAGCCACGCGGTTACCGATCCGGAAATTATCAGGCAAATCGAGCGCAAACTGCTGAAAGCGCTTGAATCGGATTCGATTTACCATGGCAAGTACAATATGCGTAAACCCAGACAGCTGAAGGCTTTCGATCATCCGACACTGGTCCAGTTCGAACAGGACTACCTGAACAGCCGCACCATGATGGAAATCAGTGCCATCGACATGCCGGGTATGTTATCGGTGATCGCCAACGTCATTGCTGAAATGGACATCGACATAACCCATGCCAAGATCTCGACGCTGGGCGAAAAGATCGATGATATTTTTTATCTGACCACGCCTGATGGTAAAGCCATCACCGATCAAGCGGTCCTGGACGCTCTCGAACAAGACCTGGTGGCAGCCCTCGAAGCCAAGAAAGCCGCCTGAGACTACAGGTCTATGCGAAAGGTCCTCGGTAACCCTGTCAAACAAGTCACAGATGGCGAAAATAACGCGGTTGAGTTTGATATGGCCTATCCCGTTATCGGTAACCTGGACACCGCCATCAAACAACTGAAAGCAACGCATGGCAATGATGTTTGCCTGCTACCCATGTCCGGCACTTCTGCCGGTGGCGGGATATTTCAAACCGATAGTAAACCATCCGCAAAGGTCATTGGCCTGAAATTCGATCCCCCATCCAGCCCCTGTGTACGGTTGGCGTCGCTGCCAGAGCTGGCGGAAATTGGCCTGGATGAAATAGTCATTGATACCGAACACCAACAAATCAGTGCGGGGGCTTCGATTACACTGGACCAGTTGAACCGGGCCCTGGCGCATGAGCTCGGACACAGCCACAAGGTACCCGGGGCCGATTTAACCAGTTACCAGTACGCTGCCGTCGGCGCCACTTTCATGACCGGGGGCATGGGTCCTCAACGCAGGTACTTCAGTGACAGTGTCGTCGAAGTCGCGCTTCACGATGGCGATGAAATCATTAGCATCCGGGGTAATGCGCTGCAGGGATATGCCGGCACTTACGGCTGGAGCGGCATCGTTTGCGCATTGTGCTGTAATTTCTACCGACTGCCTGAAAATGAAATCGCTTTCGCGTTACCGGTTTCAGGCAGTTCGGCTGACATTTCCAGGTTGCTGGAGCATTTATCTCCCTACACCTTCCTGGATCTGAATCGAGAAAAGGTTACATCCCGTGCCGGAAGGCATGACCTGATTCTCGGTATCGAACACGTCAGCGAGGGTTCGATGGCGCCATTACTAAAAACTGCAACCGATAACCCCGCACAGCAGCGGGCCGCGGGGCTGCAACAAAAATGTTTTGCGGCAGGTGCCGACGGCCTGGTTTTCATCAATGGATTCAGCGACCGCTCGATTGACGAGTTTTTACTCGACCTCGCGGATGATCAGCAGGCAGAAGAATATACGATTGCCGGGATCGGGCTCGAATTTGCCGAGGTTTTCAGCGATCCGGAAGAAATGCGGGCTGTACGCGAGGCCATTCCTTATGCCGCACGCACCCAGGCGCCCGCTGGACGCCTGGTTTACAAAAATCACTCCGATGCCAATATCAGAATGCCCGCGGACCGGGTCGGGCCTGTCGCAGAACAACTTTGGGAAATCAATAGGCACTACGTTGCCAGGGTCGAGCAGTACTTTGCCGATAGCAGCGAAATAAATGGCCAGATCCTGGTCTATGGCCACCTCAATCCCCACGGAATCGATCCGCATAATCGAGTCACCATGAGTAGCGACAATCAAAACGCGTTCGAAGAAGGCCGGAGTTTCCTGGTCGAGCAACGTGCCCGGTATTATCGTTCCCTTGCCGCATTATGCGATGCCGGCAACGCTGTTTTCGTGGGTGGCGAAAAAGCCGCCGATTCCGAGCTGGGCATTTATCAGGCCCTGGGCGGACCAGAGAAATCCCCATCAGCGCTGTTCAGTCGATTTAAACAACAGCGTGCAACAATCCGGGCAGCGGCAAGCATGTTCAACTGGCGGGCACCCTCAATCTATCGCTAAACCTGGCGATCGACCAACCGCTCAGCTTTTACCCGGTAGCAGGCGGGTAAGACCTGGCAGGCTGATCGCAGGGTGCATACCCAGTGCCTTCAGCTCATCGATCACCGGAACCGGCAAGGCGTGGGTTTCAACCTTCTGGTTCAACACACCACCGATAATCACCGCGGGTGACAGCGAAGCATCCTCGAGTAGCTGCTTTAGCTGGCGGGCATATTCGAGCGCCATTCCGTTATGGGTACTGAGCAATAATGCATCGGCCGGTTGCTGCTGCAGAATCGCCACCAGGTCGGATGGATTTTTCTCGGCACCCAGGTAGACAACCTCTGCATCCGTCTCGCTCAGCAATTGTGCCAGGGCCCCGGCCGCATGCTCGTGTACATCACTGGATGCAACCACGAATCGTTTGCC
>JARFPR010000174.1 GCA_029288195.1 Gammaproteobacteria bacterium
AAGGCGATTGAAAACCTGGAAAATTCAGCCATGGATGAAATGGTGGTGACCGATACCATACCGCTCTCAAAAGAGGCCGCGGCGTGTACCCGGATCCGCCAGTTATCGGTGGCAGGGCTGCTGGCGGAGACAATCCGCCGCGTCCATTCTGAAGAATCTGTCAGTTCGTTGTATATGGACTGACCGGCGCGCGGTTGTCGCCACTTTTCGTGGCGGAAAACGCGCATCTCGCCGCTTAGGCGGCATTTTATGAACCTGCCTGGTCGCAAGGCAGGCCTCCGTCGAGAGACGGTTTTTTTATTTTTGGAGTATAGCAATGTCAGACACAATTCATCTGAATGCTGAACCACGCTCTGACTCGGGGAAAGGTGCGAGCCGCCGCCTGAGACATCAGGGTTTGGTACCAGCAATCGTATACGGTGGTGATAGCGACCCCGTGCAAATCAGCATCCCGCACAACAAGATTTTTCATGAACTCGAACACGAAACGATCTACACCCAGGTAATAGAGCTGCAGGTTGGTGACCTTACCGAAGAAGTCATCCTGCGTGATCTGCAGCGGCATCCTTTCAAGAACAAGGTGATGCACGCCGATTTCTTCCGCATCGACAAGAACAAGCCGATCAAAATCGTGGTCCCGATTCACCTCCTTAACACCGAAGAATGCGCTGGGGTGAGAACAGATGGCGGTATGATTACGCAAGTAGTCACGGAAATTGAAATTATCTCGTTACCGAAAGATCTGCCCGAGAATCTTGAGGTTGATGTCGAAAATCTGCATCTCGGCGAAACCCTGCACCTGTCCGATATCAAGATGCCCGAGGGCGTTGAGCTTACGGCGATGCAGAATATCGAGGAAACCGAGCATGACGACCATGATTTGGGCGTGGTGTCGGTAGTCAAGACACGTGAGGAAGAAGTGATCGAAGACGAAGCACCTGAAGCACCTGAAGGCGAAGAAGGCGAAGTTGCTGAAGCTGGAGAAGGTGAAGCAGCTGAAGGTGATGCTGGTGAATCTGAAGGCGAAGTCAGCGACAAGGAGTAACCTGTTGCGTGGCTGCGTTAACTGCAGATATCCGTTTGATTGTCGGCCTCGGTAATCCCGGGGCCGATTACGTTGATACGCGTCATAACGCCGGATTCTGGCTGATCGATCTGCTGGCCTCAGACCTGGGTCTGAGCTTTCGATTTGAAAAGCGTTACAACGCGGAGGAATGCAAGCTCAACACCGGAAGCAAGGACATCTACTTACTCAAACCGCAGACCTTCATGAATCGCAGTGGCCAGGCGGTGGCTGCGCTGGCGCGCTATTTCAAGATAACGCCCGGACAAATCCTGGTAATCCACGACGAACTTGATTTATCCCCGGGTACCAATCGCATCAAGCAGGCGGGTGGCCATGGTGGACATAATGGCTTGCGCGATATTGTCAACCATCTCGGTAGCCGCGAGTTTTTTCGTATCCGGGTCGGCATCGGGCACCCGGGGGACAGCAACCAGGTCATCAATTACGTGCTGCATAAACCATCGGTGGCGGACTTGAATGCGATCGAGGCGGCCAACCGCGATACACTTGCTGTTATGCCGTTGGTCATCGAGGGGCGCATCGACAAGGCGATGCAAGCCTTGCATACCTAGCAAGGGCACTAGTATGGGATTCAAATGTGGCATTGTCGGATTACCCAACGTCGGTAAATCAACCCTGTTCAACTCGTTAACCCGGGCCGGAATTGCCGCCGAAAACTATGCCTTTTGCACGATCGATCCAAACGTCGGGGTAGTCGAGGTTCCCGACTCGAGGTTGCAGCAGCTTGCCGATATCGTCCAACCTAAAAAAACTATTCCAACAACGATGGAGTTTGTCGATATTGCCGGGCTGGTTGCCGGTGCCTCGAAAGGCGAAGGCCTTGGTAACCAGTTTCTCGGGCATATTCGTGAGACCGACGCAATTGCACAGGTGGTTCGCTGTTTTGAAGATGAAGATATATTGCACGTCAGCAACAAGATCGATCCGCTAAATGACATCGAGACGATTAACACCGAATTATTGCTGGC
>JARFPR010000192.1 GCA_029288195.1 Gammaproteobacteria bacterium
GAGCATTAACTGGTTAACCGGGAATATTGAGTCCGATTGCCCAGCCCCGTCATGATCGATTCTAGATTAACGAGAAATTTCCATGGGATCAGCACATAAAACTGAGCTAAAGCCATAATTCCCACCTGCTTGGGCTGTCGGTAGAAAGATAGGTAACGAAGTCATGTTAGGCTCCTGGATCCCTATTTTTATTCACTTATGATTATTAACCAAAAAAAATAATTCAGTCAAATCAAGTAATTATTGAACTAATTCAAAGTTAATTCTATAATTGCGCTTTAATTCGAGAGCTCGTAGTCTCATTTAAAATTTTATTTCAAATTGGTGACGCGTAGCAGAAAAATCTCATGATAGGTTCTACACTAATTAGATTGAGACCATTGACGAAAAGTCGATATGAAGAAAGGTGAGAAAGTAGGGGTCCGGGAGCTCGAGGGACAAACCTTCATCGTTGGCAGGGAAGGCCATATCTATATCGATGGGCCGGCCATCAGCAGACAACATGCCGAGATAAAGTTTATCGACGGCAGAATCCGCCTGCGCGACCTCGGATCGACCAATGGCGTCTTCTTGTTACGCAACAGGAAACTGATTCCGTTCCAGGAAGGTTACGTGCAGCCACAGCAGCCACTCGTCATCGGGAACCAGAAGTACACCATTAAGAAGCTGCTAGAGGCCCTTGGCATTTTTGCTGAATATAACGATGATGACGGGCTCACTATTAAGGTCGCAAGATCGAATTAAATCCTCAACAGTAAATCTAAGGTTCGGGTTTAAAAACCTTAGCGACCTGTCTGCAAGTTAATTCTGGATTTAGCTAATCCTCTTGAATCCAGCATCCCAATACAATATCGATTTTACCAGTGATTTTAGTAATGGAATAATCACTTATTATTAGCAATAGTAGCTACCTTGATCCTGTATTGGAGTTGGCATCGTAAATACAAAATCCAAAATATCAGTAATAGTGGCAAGCCTGTTCGTTGCATCAGCGTCTGTGGCGCAAGAAACAGGCCTGGGATCGATCGTGATCACGCCGACCAGGGTAGAAAAAAACCCGGACGAGTTACCAGCGGCAATCAGCACCGTGGGGCAGGATGAAATACAGCTTGGTTCAGAGCAACTCGGGCTGGATGAATCGTTGGGACGGGTGCCGGGTTTGTTCATGCTGAATCGATATAATTTTGCCCAGGATATACGTGCCTCTATCAGGGGGTTCGGTGCACGTTCAAGTTTCGGCATTCGGGGTATCAAGGTTATCGTCGATGGAATCCCCGAAACCCTGCCGGACGGGCAGGGGTCGGTGGATGGGATTGACATCGGGTCGGCCAGCCAGATTAACGTGATACGCGGTCCGTCATCTTCTTTGTATGGGAATGCGTCGGGTGGCGCAATATTGATCGAATCGGAGCGGGGGTCGGTAATACCCTTCACAGAGGTCCGCACCACCTATGGCGACTTCGATTTCAACAAGTGGCAACTAAAAGCGGGTGGCGACACGGGCAAGATTAATTACCTGCTGAATCTCTCGGACACGACTATTGATGGTTATCGGGATCATAGTAAGTTTGAAAACACCCAGCTTAACGCACGTTTCGAAACCACAATCTCGTCTACTTCCAGCTTGCTAACCACGATACACCATACTGATCAACCGGTTGCCGAAGACCCCGGCGGGATTACTGGCGCAGACGCCTCGAGCGACCCTACCCAGGCCCGTGCACAAAACCTGTCCTTTGACGCGGGCGAGGCATTAAAACAAACTCGAATGGGCTTATTGTATAAAAAAAGTCTGAGCGAGGAACGTGATCTGGAAGCCCGAGTTTACAATACCGCTCGAGATTTCAGTAACAAGCTCCCTTTTCAAAGCGGTGGCATCGTCAAACTGGACCGCGGCTTTTCAGGAGGCGGTGTTAAGTATGTGGTGAAAGGTAGCTTGGGTCTCAAACCTAATCGGCTTCTGGTCGGCATAGATTATGACCGTCAGGACGATGATCGTAGGCGTTTCGATAACCTGCAGGGTGTGACCGGTGCGCAGACCTTCGAGCAAAACGAACTCGTCACCTCATTAGGTATGTTTTTACAAAATGAGACAAGACTGAGCGATATAGCCGAACTGACTGTCGGCTTGCGTTATGACGAGGTGAAATTCGATGTCAGCGATCGATTTCTCGATGATGGCGATGATTCCGATAAAATTAAATTCTACCAGGCCAGCCCGATGCTGGGCGTGTCTATCAGAGTCCGCAGTGACACGCATGTTTACGCAACAGTCTCCAGCGCATTTGAAACGCCTACAACCACCGAGTTCGCTAATCCTGCCGGTGGCGGATTCAACCAATCACTCGAGTCACAGGAATCTGTAAATTACGAAATAGGCCTTAAAAAGCGAAATGCTAATTACAGTCTTGAAGCATCATTGTTTCACATCGATGTTGAGAATGAATTAACCCCGTTTGAACTGCCGGCCCAGCCGGGTCGAATATTTTATGAAAACGCAGGCTCCTCCAGTCGTGATGGCCTGGAACTTTCATACACTCGTCAAATAGCAGATCAGCTTGGATTGTCGATGGCCTATACCTATTCAGATTTTTCTTTTGACCGTTTCACCGGCGCAGCTGGCGATGTGTTTGACGGTAATCAGATTCCCGGGATTCCAAAGGACCTGTTTTATCTCGATCTCTCATGGTTTGGAAGCTCTGGCATTTATGCAAAATGGGACGTGATATACACTGGTGAATTGTTTGCCGATAATGCGAATCAAACCAGCGTGGAATCCAGTTCCGTCTCCAACCTGCGCCTGGGACATAACGGTTTTTACGATGATTGGGAAGTGACATCGTTTCTGGGTGTCAATAACCTGTTTGACGAGGACTACAATAACAATATCCGTATCAACGCGTTTGGCGGCCGCTATTTCGAACCAGCGCC
>JARFPR010000291.1 GCA_029288195.1 Gammaproteobacteria bacterium
CAGGCGATCGTACGGCACAACCCACGGCTTTTCTGCTTTCGAATTTAGTTGTAACCAAACTGTTACAAAACCGCATCGGCATTTATAATGTAACTTCGCGGTGCAAGTACCTGCGAGTGTATTAGCCAACGACGGCATATCTAATAAACAGGGGCGTTACTTGAATAAGACGTATATCTGGTGGAGGTTTCTTTGCGCAACGGCCGTGGTCAATATCGTCGTGTGGCTGTGGGCACTGGCGGTACATTCGGATATGCAAAACTTTTCCTTTGCTCAGCCCGTATTGTCGGGATTCTATGTCCTGGTCTGTGCTTTCCGCTCGTTTTTCCCTCGCATCGATCTGGAACGATATTGCCTGTTTGACACGCCCCTTTCATCGATCGCCCTGGGCCGAAGCCTCGCCACGCTTGCTGAGATATGCTTCAGCGCGCAATGCGCTCTTTTGATTTACGACCTCGGTATCTATATCGACTCTCCCACTATCACGCTGATCGCTTATGCCCTCGTTCCAATCATCATCATCGCCCAGCTCTGCTGCTGGAATGCCGCGCTGACGCTCGATCATTTCTGGCACGGTATCGAAGAAGCCATGTGGATCGTGATGGTGACGCTCGCGGCCGTCTGCCTGATTACAGGGTATTTAATGCTTACCGGATGGCTCAAAATTCTCATGGCGGTCGGGGTAGTGAGCTGTCTGGGTGCCGCCTACATCATGCTGTTCGTGGACATACCGATGTACTTCACCCGCTCGAGGCAAAATTCAGGCAGGGAAAAAAAGTTACTCACCTTTGGTGAAGGGATTCATGATGCATTGACACGGCGCATACAAACCAACGACTGGGAAGTCTGGAAACAGGAAGTCGTCTGGATAAGCACTTACTTCACGTTCGGAGTATGGCTTAGCATCGGCATGATCTTCGTCAGGTTCTGATCCCCGATCTCGCGCTGCGTCCAAACTGTGTAGCGATAGCCTGCTACATCTCTGTTGTTTTTACGATTCGATTTGCGGGATTCGTCATGGGTTTGTAATTTTTGCGGTCTAGTCTTGTGTTCATGTATGTAAGTAATTTACTCGACTGAAACCGTAGCCAGGAACGGCAGAAACATGAAAAATTCCGCTCGCCCGATCAGCAGATATCCAACCGCAAGTTCGATATCAGATCTCAAGCAAAAAGTGAACAACATCGAATCAGTGAGTGGCCGTTCGAAGCGCACGATGCTGTTGCGTGAAGAAATAAGGCGGCTCGAAGCGCTGCTGGAGTGCGGCAAGGTCAGGACCAATCCATCATATCGCTTTCTCTTTCGGGATGGATGCGAAAGCTAAGCTCAGTTAGCAAGGTAAATCCTTGCAAAAGGTAAGTCATGCACAACTCAACTACCCATTCAAGCCGCAACAGTTACCGACTGATCGCGCCGCTTTATGACTTCGTGTTCGGATTTGCGCTGCAACATGGCCGTCGACTCGCCGTAGCGGCGCTCGACGCCCGGCGCGGGGATCGCATTCTCGAGGTCGGTGTCGGCAGCGGCATGTCGCTTCCCATGTATCCCAGGGGCGCATCCGTGATCGGCATCGATATTTCGACCGAAATGCTCGACAAGGCCAGGAGACGGATCGAGGAGCGCGATTTGAATCGCGTCCTGGTGCTGAACATGGACGCCGGGCAGATGGATTTTTCCGACGAGAGCTTCGACAAGGCCGTCGTGATGTACGCGGTGTCGGGCTTCCCGAATCCCGCCGAGACCATGGCGGAAGTGCAGCGCGTGTGCAAACCCGGCGCCACCCTGGTAATCGTCAACCGTTTTGCTTCGACCGGCCCCGTGGCGCGTTTTTTCGACATCATGCTGGCACCGCTATTCCGCTTGCTCAGGTATCGGATCGATCTCGATATCGATACCTTTCTGCGGGAAGCGAACCTCGATTTGCTCAATCGCAAGCCTGCCAACCTTTTCGGCTACTCCACCGTGCTCGTATGCCGCAGCCAGCGGTCGCCCGAATCGAGGCCGCAACAGGCGCTGGAGTCTCTCGATCTCGAAGATGCCGATATATCAGTGGTTTACAAAACTATCGCCAACTCGCGTCTGTAGAAGTTGAAGTCGGGCTCGTACGCGATCGCCCCGGTGAATGCGCCGATTCGCCCGCCCGAATTTCACCAGGTCATAACGCTTGGCAACGGCCCTTGCCATTACCGGTTCACCGGTCCCGAACGAGGCTCCGTCCTGCTGATGATACACGGCGCCACCGTGCCCGGCTGGGAATTCGACCGGCTCGCGCCCCTGCTGCACCGGGCCGGTATTCGAACCCTGATCCCGGATCTTTACGGCCATGGGTTTTCCGCACGCCCCCGGGTTCGCTACGACTACGACCTCTTCACCCGGCAAATGATCGAGCTGTTGCAGGCCCTGTCGATCGAACAGCCGGTCGACGTCTTCGGACATTCGATGGGCGCCGCGGTGGGCGCCTGTCTCGCTAGCCGGCATCCGCAGGCGATCGACCGCCTGGTGCTGGCGGCGCCGTTGGTCAATTTTACCGGCATCATGACTTCCGCGAGGCTGATGGCCCTGCCCGCGCTCGGGGAATTGCTGATGCCGATCTACATCAAACCGATGCTGATCAGGCGTCGCAGGAAACGCTACCGGAATATCGAGGATGGCCGATGGGTTGGCATGTTCATAAACCAGCTCAAAATTCCCGGCTTCGGTTACATGATGCTGTCACTGCTGCGTTGCGGCACTCTCGGCGATCAAAGCGCTCGCTATATCGAGTTAAATCGACAACCAAGTGATCTGATGGTGCTGCGCGGTGACGAGGACTCGATCATGCCGAGGTATCAGTTCGAACGACTGCAAGACCTGTTACCGAGGGCAAAATACGTCGAAATCGCGGGTGCTCCACACGCCTTCGTGATCACCGATCCTGAAAAACTCGCGCCGCACATCATCGATTTTCTTACCCCAGCCCAGGCTTTGTAAGTTCCTGGCAGGTAAATCTTATTCTTCGGTCAACGGTTCGACTGCTTGTCTCACACCGTGAATGCGGGAAATAAAAACCGGGTCAGCCATCCGTCTGCAACCCGGTAAGAGGAGATATCAGATTGCCCCGCGGGAAAACGAGGCGATCTTTTTATTATGGTTGTTCGGTCGCGACTAGTTAGCGCGCGGCTGTCTTCGACGGCTCGGTCACGCCGCCTACGGCCTCGGACACCGAGTCGATGGTTTCCGACACCGTTTCGGACGCGGAGTCGATTGCCCGCGAGGCGCTGGCGAGGGTCTGATCGTACCAGTCGCTCATGTCGTCGTACATTTCCCCCTTGGCGATGTAGTAGGGGGACTTGTAATAAATCTTTATGTCATGAAAAGGATCGGTCAGGATCTTGCTCATCCACACGCATCCCGATTGAAAGCCCATGATGAAGAACAAATGCACACCGCGGAAAAGTACCGCGCCAAAACCGATCATAAGCCACAGCAGCGACATGTTGTGAATGAATTCCCGGGTTCCGGCGGGTGTACTGAACAGGCCGAAAAAGTTCGGATTGAAAAACATAATCACCGGTGCGGCCACCCAGATCCCGAGCAAGACCATTTTGCGCTTCAAGTTGTACCCGACCTTGATGCATTCCTTGAATTCGTGGCTGGCGTGATTGACCTCGTCGTAGGTTTTCGGCTCGAAAAAGAAGTGGCCAATCTGGCGGGTCACCATTGCCAGCAGCCAGCCGATTAATACCGCCGCCACCGGATCGATGAAAACCAGCACGTAGCTGGCAAGAAAGCAGCTGGCACTGACCAGATGCAGGAATTGGTTAACCCGGTTGTGGTGATAATAGCGGTGGTCGTCCCAACGCTGCTGTTTTAGTTCTTCGAGAAATCCCATGATTTCCTCCATCTGTTTAGTTTTAAATGAATTGAATATCGTTTTTCGCGGCCTGATTTGAAACCGGTGCCGGAGTCTCGAGCAACAGCGGCTCGCCCATCCGGATCGGTTGTCCCGACCGAACCCGGCCGTGTAACTGGTATCCGCGCGAGGCGAATAACAGAATCGTGGATCCCTGCTGGAAATAACCCATCTCATCGCCCTTGTTATATTTCGCGTCGCAAGGCAAACGGTTCGGTCCCCGGTAACGCAGATCGAGTTCGTGCTCCAGGCAGTGAAATTTCATGCTCGCGACGAGAATTGCCGCCACCGGCACCATGACCAGGTGATACCCGGCCTGCCCCGTTTCTAGTTCGATGACCGCGCGTTCGTTTTTGCAAAACAGGTTTTCGATGCGCTTAAGCGCGACCGGATTCACATTCCAGGTATCGCCCGACTGGTAAAGGACCCGGGAAATCTGGCAGTCGCGCGGCGCGTGAAAACGGTGGTACATGCTGGATTTAAGGCGCAGGGTGACGTAGATCCCGTCGCGGACCTTATCGACCAGGTTGCGATCCGGTATCAGGTCGTCAACCTGGTAGGGAAAACCTTTTGCCTGGAATACCTGGCTACCCTCGATCCGGCCGCATTCTCCGACGATTGCATCGCAGGGGCTGACCACGTTACCGGGATCGATATCGACCGGCCGTGCGCCGGGTTTGAGCTCCCGGATAAAACATTCCTGCAGGCTTTTGAAATCCCGTTGCCGCGCTTCACTCAAATCCAGGTCATCGGCGAACAGGCGCCACAGCGCGATTGAAAACCGGGTCAGTAAGCGGCTTTCGATGCGGCTGTACCAGCCGATCAGGCGGGTTAAAAAGATCCGGGGTATGCGGTTGGTTACCAGGAAGTTAAGTTGTTCCTGTTGCGTGAGTGCACGGATGAGTGTGGTCATTGGTTCGTCGTACCCGGTGTCTAGGCGACTGACTGCTTTAACAGTTTCACCGGCTTTTGTTTCAGATCGAGGTCGATCAGAAACTGGTTCATGATGGACTCGGCATTGTAATCCCGGCTCCGGCGCAACGCGTTTTGCCGTATGGCGCCATGCATTGACCGATTGGAAAAGTGATCGATGATCTGCTGACTAAGCTGTTCGAGGTTATCGGCAAGGTAGCCGTTGACACCGTGCTGAATGATGTCCCGAGGTCCCTTGCAGTTATAGGCAATCACCGGCATCGCGTTGGCAAAGGCTTCGAGCACGACGTTGCCAAAGGTATCGAATCGCGACGGGAACAACTTCAAATCCAGGCTGGCATAAAACTGGTGCAGTTGCTGCTTGTCGATCCATCCGGTAAACAGCGCATCGGGCAATTCCCGCTCCAGTTCTTGCTGGTAAGGGCCGGTGCCGCAAATAACCAGCTTTGCATTCGGAATAGCGCGTCGCACGAGGCGCATGATTTGAGGTAATTCATCGAGGCCCTTCTCACGGCTCAGTCGCCCCGCATAGATCAGCACCGGTGTGTTTTCATCCGCATCTGCAAACAGATCGGATTTTTTAAGCCTGACGGGCTTGCGCTCGATCGCTTCTACATGGTGAGCGGTTAACTTGACCCGCTCCGGTTCAAGCTGCATTTCGTGATCGGTAAGCCACTGCTGGTGCTCCCGGTTCAGCACAAATACGCAGGAGAACTGGCCATAGAAAAAGCGCAGAACACGGCGTACCCGGTCACGTTCGTGCTGATTCAGATCGGTATTGTGGCGGATAAAATCAAGCCAGTCGGTATGCATGAAAAAATAGCAGGGCACGTTAAACATATGCTTGAGCATCAACGCCACAACCGCCATCGGGCCCTCGGTCGAACAGATCACCCGGTCGTAACCGCCTTCGTAGAAAATACGGCTTATCTCCATCAGATCCGGGATGCGCAGTTCCTGGCCACCAAATCCTTCGAGTGTAAAGCTTGTCAGGGGCCGTACCACTCGCAGATGCGGCTCATCTGCGGCAGTAGCATGACAGATCAGAAAATCGATCGGCATATCGCTACGCTGAATCTCGGCGAGTTTTCCGGAAAGCGAACTGGAAACCCCGTTACGGTCTTTCAGGGTATCGGTCAGGTAAAGCGCTCTTTTGGGGTGCTGGTTATGGCCTATGTATTGTGAAAACTCGTCCAGGAAACGACGATTTTGATAAAGCAGCCGGGTACTACCCATCATCGTGGCGAGCAGGCTCAGGCCGACCAGAACCGGAAAACTCAACAGATCGAGTAACCGGCCCAGGTTGAACTCGCTCATGTTGGAATGCGGTTTACTGGTCCCGAAGGCGAGCTCCGTAATCTGCATCGGGACTTCGAAATTACGCGTAATTTCCTCGGTTGACAGGTTTTCTAGCCGGCCGTTGAAACCGCCGCGCGCGCAATCTGCGATACGCCTTACAACCAGTTTATTCAGTTCGTTATATAATTCTGTAATCGAGTTGTTAACCGTTGTAACGAACACCTCGTGTGGCTGATCGCGACTGTCGGCAATCTTTTCAAGATGCTCGATACAGAATCGATAATCCTTATTGACCTTCCACTTGACCAGTTTGCCCGGTTTTTTGCCCTGCAATGCATCATGGACGAACTGGAAAAATTTCTGCGTATTTTTATACTTTTGCATTTCCAGCAAAAGATTGCCGATGGTAAAACAGGCTATCTTGTCGGAAAGTTCTCCACGATGAAAAATCAACCGTAGCAGCCCGGGATCCTTGATCCGCGTTGCTACCTGCGCCGAGTAATCCAGCAGCGCAATATTAAGCTTGTCGCTTTCCCCGACGTAACCGAACGGTGCAACCCGCCCCGCGCGTATGGCTTCGAGCGCGAGTTGCGATGCCGGCGTGGTTTTAAGTTTCGATTGAAGATCCGGAACGTGCAGGTACGATCCGCATTGCCCGGCGAATATCCCCATGTGGCAATCCGACCCCCCGGTCAGGACTTTTGGCCGCGCGGGATCGACACCAAAATCCGCCGGATCAAGCCGGTGCTTGCGGGCATAGCCGAGAATTTTTTCCTGGTCGAGACCCTGCACCCAGTTCAGTGTCAGCACGCTTTGCCACCGGTCTCTCTGACCGTTCAAAACTTCGAACCGCTGAAACATCACCGCGAATTTTTCGAACAGCGCCAGGTCGATCCTTTCATTGCGGGTATAAAAATATAACGGGTGCGGCAGGACGACCGGGATATCGTGCTGGTTGGCATAACGCAAGAACTGGTATATGTCGCGCCGCCTGGCGTCCAGCGCCGCTTCCTGCTCCGGCGTGAAACCGTAAGTCAGCACGTGCACGAACAAATTGTACTCCGGGAAATAGCAGGTGAACTCGGTGCCCACGAGAACGTCGACTCCCCTGTCCTGTAATTCCCAGCAGGAACGGGCATTATTGTGATTGGTGATGGTAATTACATCACTGCCGTTTTTGCGCAGGCACTTGACCAGCTTCTTCGTTTTCAACCAGGTTTCAGGCAACCCCAGAATCCGACCCCACAACTCATCCGGTTTGTCGCTGTTATAGTCATGGCAGTGCAGATCGATCCGGAGACACTCATCTGCTGGAAATCTCTGCGCCTCGGTATTCAGGTAGTTTTCGAATTCGCTACGCAACGACTTTCGAAACGCGTTCACCCCGGGATCGAACTGGATCTTGTTCATGCGTTACCGACCTCATTCATGTTATCTGTCTCGAGCCGGTTGTTCCTGCGGGATTTGTCCCAATTCAGGATACCGAGGCGAGCCTTCAACATCTCTCCAAGGAGCTGACGCTTTATCGCCTTGTTGGTAAGGTCGGGCCTGAACCACCACCAGCCACCACCTTTCATATCGAATGCGGCATCGACAAAGCATTGCATTACGCTATCGAATTCTTCGTCCGTATAATTGAGGCTCATGATTACGCGGCCGCTGCCAACCCAGCTCAGCAGGATACCGTGCTTGCGCAGGTAAAACTGAAACATCCAGTTGTAACGCCCCGGCTGGGTGTACAGAATCGTCCAGATCGATCCTAGGTTTGCAACGCGCAGCGGCAATGCACAATCCTCGAGGCGTTGATTCAATTGCTCTACTCGCGCATTCCAGACTTGCTCGCTGTGACGATAGAGTCGCTGGCAGTAAGGTAATTCGATGCGATGCAGGAACTCATTCATGGTTGCCATGACAAACGGGTGCGAGTTAAAGGTGCCGCGCGCAAACGATACGTTAACTGGCTGGTCGTCCTTGAAACGCTTCATTAGT
>JARFPR010000336.1 GCA_029288195.1 Gammaproteobacteria bacterium
CTGGCGGTTAACGATTCGGCCCTGGCGCAGAAGCTGGAAGATTTTCGCACCCGGCAACGCGACTCGGTGCGCGCAATGTCGCTGCCACCAACCGAATAAAATGGCAATCGTTCCGCGCAGTACGCTCGGCATGCTCGGAGGCGGGCAACTGGGGCGCATGTTTGTCATCGCGGCTCGAACCATGGGTTACGATGTGATCGTGCTTGATCCGGACCCGAATAGCCCCGCCGGAGGGGTCGCCAGCGAGCATTTATCCAGGGTCTATGACGACACCAATGCACTCGATTACCTGGCGCAGCACTGTGCGGTCGTGACCACCGAGTTCGAAAACATTCCCGCATTGACGTTGGCTTACCTGGCAAAAAAAGTAGCGGTGCATCCTTCCGCCAACGTAATGCATATTGCGCAACATCGAAAACTGGAGAAGCAGTTCTTTCGTGACCAGGGCCTGGATACCGCCGATTTTATCGCCCTCGAGAGCGAATCCGACCTGGAGTCCGCACGTGACTTCACCTTCCCGGCGATCCTCAAAACCTCGATGCTCGGTTATGACGGCAAGGGGCAGGTCGTTTGTAAGCGCTTTAGTGACTTGAAAGCGGCGTTTGAACAACTTGGCAAAAAACACTGCCTACTTGAGCAACGCATAGATCTCGCTTGCGAAGTCTCGGTTGTGTTGGGACGTTCAACCTCGGGTGAGGTCACCTGCTTTCCGATCGCTGAAAACAGTCACGCCAACGGGATTCTCGATGTGACGCTGGTGCCGGCGTCGATTTCAACCGCTCTCGCGGACCAGGCCATTGATGCGGCGACCCGAATCGCTAATGGGCTGGATTATTGCGGGGTGCTGGCAGTCGAGTTTTTTATCTCCACCGATGATCGTGTGCTGGTCAATGAAATGGCGCCACGTCCGCATAATTCCGGGCATTACACGCTTGATGCCTGTGCCACCTCGCAGTTCGAACAGCAGGTCCGCATGGTTTGTGGGTTGCCTGCGGGTTCCAGTGACCTGCATACACCGGTAGCGATGTGGAACCTGCTTGGCGATATCTGGCCCGAGGACGCTGAGCCTGATTGGGCTGCGATTTTACAGTGCGAACTTGCGAAGTTGCATCTTTACGGTAAAACCGAGGCCAGGCCGGGGCGCAAGATGGGACATATCAATTGTCTCGGTGAAACCCTGGATGACGCGAAGGCGCTGCTCGATAAAGTTCGGAACTTGCTCACCTGACTGTTATTGTTTGATGCCGCGCGCGACGGTGTAGGTTTTACCCTGCTTTATTTTTTCGTAATGTCCGAACACCTCACTGAATCCGCGTTTGAAAAACTGTCGCAGGCCGGTGATCGTGACGATGTAAAACGACCCGCCGGGTTTCAGGTAGTTGAGCGCATCGAACAGGTAGATGTAGAGCATCTCCTTGCCGACCTTGGCCGGGATGTTTGATACGATAACGTCGAATTGTTGTGCCGGCACCTGGTTGAATCCGTTACTCAAGATGCAACTTGCGTTGTCGATCCTGTTGTGCAGTCGATTCTTTTCTGCATATTCAACCGCAACGAAATCCTTATCGACTAACAGGGTATGTCCCGCGGGCGACATTTTCGCCATGCACAATCCCAGTACCCCGTAGCCGCATCCCAGGTCGAGGCAATTGTCGCTGGAGGACAGGTCGAGAAAGTCAAGCAGCATGCGCGAACCGTCGTCAACCTGGCGCGGTGAAAACAGCCCCCAGGTCGTGTAAAACTCGAGCTCCCGGTGTTCGATTAACAGGTCCTGGCGTATCTTTCGATTGTATTGATTCAAGTCATTAAGCACTGATTCAGCCCCGGTTGCTAAGCTTTACATCGACATTTGGCTTTGTAACAATGGCCCGGTTTTATTGGCGCCATTATCCAATGGCGATTTAAAGATTACTACCTGGGAGCCCGGTTTAATGAAATTTGTTTTAGCTTTATGCTTTTCGCTGGCAATGATTTCTGCGGGTGCAGTGCAGGCGGATGCGGCCGCTGGCCAGTCGGCTTACGCTGCAAAGGGTTGTATCGGCTGTCATGGTGCCGGCGGCGTTAGCACGGTTGCTGCCAATCCTACGCTCAAAGGTCAAAGCGCTGATTTCGTTAGCAAGAACCTGACCGATTTTCGCAGCGGTACGCGCCAGAATCCGATCATGAACGCGATGGCTGCGGGTCTGAGCGATGCGGATATCAAAAATATTGCGGATTACATCGGCAGCCTGAAGTAA
>JARFPR010000342.1 GCA_029288195.1 Gammaproteobacteria bacterium
CGGATGACTTTGACCTTCACCAATGATTTGCTATCGAAAATCGATGGTGCTCTTAATCCTGGCTGATCGCACCGCCGCCTTTTTTCATCTTCAAACCCTGCGCAGCCCTTTGTCTTCGTACTTCCTTGGGATCTGCGATCAACGGCCTGTATATCTCGATACGATCACCATCGCATAATTTGTAATCGGCAGCGACCGGCTTACTGAAAATCCCCAGTTTACAATTTTCGAGGTCGATCTCGGGAAAGTGCTGGTTGATTCCGGATTGTCTCACGGCGTCGCGGATAGGGGTGCCAAACTCGATTTCACATTCAAGAATAACCTGTTTATCAGGGGTCGCATAAGCCACTTCGATCGTGGTCTTAGCGCTCATATCGATTCCTTGCGCGTTCACAAAACGAATCAACCATCGTATTCGCGATTCGTGAAAAAGCAGGCGCAATCAAGGTAGATGCAAGACCTTGTTTCATTTCGAATTGCAGCATGAGCTCGATTTTACAGCCATCGGAATCGATCGAGGTGAAACTCCATAGTCCATCGAGTTTGCTAAATGGGCCTTCGACCAGTTCCATTTCAATCGATTGGCCAGGTACCATTGAGTTACGGGTTTTAAACCAGTGATTTAATCCGGCGCCACGCATCAAGATGGATGCCTCCATCGAGGAATTATCCAGCTGACTAATCTTAACATCGCCGCACCAGGGTAAAAACTCGGGATAGGACTCGACATCATTGACGATGTCATACATGAATTGAGCCGGATAAGGCATCAAGGCACTACGCCGTATTTCTGGCACTTCAAATGATCCCGAAAGCAGCCAGTATTACTACCAGCAATAGCACTGGAATTATGTAGCGGACCAGGTAGTTCCAGATCTCGTAACTGTAATGCCGGGGTAGCGCGAATTCCTTGTGACTGACCTCGCGCGGGATTTTCCAGGCGACAAACAGGCATATAAATAAGGCGACAAACGGCTGGATCAGGTGGCTCGAAAAAAACACCAGTACGTCGTGGAAACCGGCGTTGTTAACCAGGCGAACGGCTTCGTCCCCAAAAAATAACGCCACCGTAAATCCATCCCCGTTCCAGACAGTATGCGACAGTATAACACCCAGGCCAAACATCCAGATTCCAATACCCAGCATTACTGCGGCCTTTAAACGCGATATCGAAAACTTGCGTTGCAGGTAGGTGACGGGGGCCTCGAGTAACGCGATCGATGTAGTCAGAGCCGCAATGGTTAATAACAGGAAAAACAGGGTACTGAACAAGCCGCCATAAGCAAACTGATTCATGATTACCGGCATAACCCGAAATGCGAACTGACTGTCGATGCCGGGCTCCTGGCCCGCAGATAACATCAGTGCATTAATTGAAAGGCCCGTGTAAATAGAAAAAAGTAACTCGACCGTAATGACCAGGCCCGCCGAATATCCAATGGAAACCCCGGCAGGCAGGTATCGACCATAGGCCATCATCGCTCCTATTCCGAGGGTGAGCGTGTAGAAAGCACGTTGCAAGGCGATGATCGGTGTCTGCGAGTCCATCGCAGAAAAGTCGGCATATAAGGTACTTTGTATGCTTAACCGCATTCCCGAGGAGGTAAACCCGAGAACGAGTCCAGTGATTAGCAGTAAAATCATCAGTGGAACCAATATCAGCGTTACCCGCTCCAGGCCGACTTTTAAAGGCTGTCCGCAAATCGAAACTAACACGATTACGAACAAGGTATGCCACAAGGTCATGCGTTCACTGTCGATTGTGAAGCTATCAAACTGTGTTTTGGCAGTCTCAAGCGTGGCGCCATCGAATACGCCGACCAGCGATTTAAACGAGTAGGCAAGCGACCAGCCTGCAATCACGCTGAAAGTCGCAATAATCAGAAAGGCGGCAAGCATCGCGCTGAGGCCCACAAGTTTCCAGTAAACCGACGCCTTGTATTGATCGGAAAGTGTTCTCAGACTTGCCGCTGGGTCCGTCCTGGTTAGCCGGCCCAGCATCAATTCATTCATCAACAGTGGTAGTCCGAGCACAAACAGAAAAAAAATGTACAGTAACAGGAAAGCACCACCCCCGTTTTGACCCGCGAGGACAGGAAAAGTCAGGAAATCGTTCAGGCTTAATGTTGCGCCGGCGGCCACAACGACAAACGCCGATTGTGAGCGCCAGCTAAACCCGCTTTCAGTCGTGCTCATATCTGGTCATGTTTATTAAGTCATTCATCATTCAGAAGTTAAATGTCGTTGATAGATATTTCAAACTTAAGTCAATTAATTCAATAAGTTACTAAGTATAGTTAAGGTAACTTATTCTGCAATTATCTGATAGTAAGCAAGATGGTTCCAGCCATTCGATGCGATATCGGAACTTGATGAATGCCCGCTTCGAATTACATCCAATA
Organism: Gammaproteobacteria bacterium; assembly: GCA_029288195.1. Lineage (GTDB taxonomy): Bacteria > Pseudomonadota > Gammaproteobacteria. The sequence continues at coordinate 2,403 of JARFPR010000342.1, forward strand.
GCGCAAAAACCTGGACAACCAGCCCAGCAACCTGAGCAACCATGGGTGTTGTTGCCAGTGATGAAGGGTAATTTCAACACTATCCGAAATATCACGACAAAATCTTTCCTGCATTTGTTCAACCATCTGAGTGTCATCCAGCAGCAGGTCAAGTTCCAGGTCATGGAATAGGCTACGATAATTCAGATTAGTACTGCCAACTAAAACCTGCTCGTCGATAAGTATAGTCTTAGAATGCAAAACCCGGGTGCCATACTCGAAAACACGAATATTACTTTCCAGTAGATCGGTGTAAAAACTGCGCGATAACAGCGGAAAGAAAACTACATCCGAGCGCTTCGGGACTATTAACTGAACCGAGATACCTGCCTTCGCCTTGCGTTTTAAAAGCCTTAATACCTGGTTTGTTGGATTGAAATAGGCATTGGTAATCCAGATTCGCTGTCTGCATTGTTCGAGTTCGCTTATCAAATGTAACTTCGGTTGTCTCCGTCGTTTAATTTCTGCACGGGCCATAAAATGGCGGGAACGCTGACCTATACTGCCCTGCTTGCGTTGCCAGACATGGGTAAAGTTCGTTGCCAGCATTTGAACCACCGATCCGCTTACCCGTAAACCGGTATCGTGCCAGTAGTCGTTTTCAGCTCCAGATGAAAGATTCAAATGATCGGCAGTAATATTATAGCTACCCAACCAGGCAACTTTCTGATCGATTACACAGAGTTTGCGATGATTGCGACGATTGATCGAAGCGAACAAGTAGAAAAACTGGGAGTACCATCGCCCTGCTTTCAGTGCTCGCCGGTAAACCGGAAAGTCCCAGGGCAGCGGATGAAAAACCCGAACCTCGCTATTTTGTGATTTGAGTTGATCTGCGATCAGATTCGAATCGTAATAAGAACCCACCCCATCAATCAACAATCTCAACTTGACACCGCGTGCAACTGCATCAACCAGCGCAGACAAGATTTGATTGCCGGTGGCATCAAGTTTGAAGATGTAGGTTTCAAGAATTATTTCATCCTGGGCCTGATCGATATCTTCCGTCAGACTGCTGAAATATTCCTCGGGCGTAAAAAATAGCTGGTTAGGCGATTGCGTGCTCCGCACTATCAAAGCGCGAAACGTGCATACAGGGGCAAATGATCAGATAGTTCGCTCCAGGGTTGCCGCTCCATGCAGTACGAGTCGAGTAAATTAACCCCGCGATAGTAAATTCTATCCATGCGAAACATGGGCCAGTGCGATGGAAAAGTTTTGGCGTACTTACCGTTTATTTGTCGAAACGCTTCCTGCAGTCCTAACTGCGACTCCACCGAACCACCCAGGCCGCCATGCCAGTCGTTAAAATCGCCACCCAGAATAATGGGATCAGAGGCGTTGATATTAGAGTCAACATAGTGCTTTAGAGTACGGATCTGGCGTTTACGCTCGAAACCAATCAGGTCCAGGTGCACGCACAACAAGTGCAACGGCCTGGTACTGTTTGGCAGTTCGATCATGCCATGCAACAGGCTACGACTGGCGCGCTTGAAACGGGACAGGTTTAAATTACTCCAGTCAGCAATCTCGTACTTGCTTAAAATTGCGTTTCCGTGATGACCCTTTCGATAAATCGCGTTTTTACCGTAGGCATAGTGAGGCCAGATGTTATCGGCCAGGTATTCAAACTGGCTAACATCCGGCCAGGCAGAAATCCGGCTTTCGTGATGCAGGTGGCGTCCCTGTATCTCTTGCAGCAGCACGACATCAACCTCTGCATTTTTCAGGTGATCCTTGATCTTGTGCAATACAAAATCGCGATTGTAGCGATCGAAACCCTTGTGAATGTTATAAGTCAGTACCTTGATCATTGCTTGACCAGTAAATCGATTTCCGGGTATGCAGATAATTTCATTATCGAAAAACACGCTTGTCCAGGGATCGACGTAGTTCCTGGAAAACATTTATTTCCCAGGGTCGAATCGCCATCATTAAACTGGTACCGAAGCGTTGCTCCAGGGGCAGTGATTCAGATGCCAGGTTCATATCATTCATTTCCTCGGCAAGATGCTGGATTTTCTTGATAATCTCTGCGTTTGCGTTTCTTGAAATCATACCGGATACGAAAACTCGAAACTCGCCAGCCTCGTTGAAAGAGGAATTCAGGAACTCCAACTGGACCTTGTCTTCGAAAAAGCGCTGAATCGGGCCATTGGGAATCCATTTGAAATTTTGCGAAATCATTAACTTAACGCGATTACCCGGTTGCAGTTCGATCATTTTCATACGGTCCAGTCGTGCCAGTAGCTTTATGCCCTCGGGTTCTGAAATGTCGTAGGTTTCAAGCACTTCGCTGAAGCTCAGTTTGTTCATTAATAATAGTGCGATTAGTAACAGTTTTGTATCAGAAACCAGGTCTTTTTCCTGCTCCAGTGTCAGCTGGGTTGTTAGCTCAAAATTTTTCTCCATCAGGTGCACCAGGTCACTAATATCAAGGTGTAGCAATTCGCATATCTTTTCCAGGCGTTTCAGTGAAAATGCTTCTTCCGAAAACAGGCGCTTGACGCTGGTCTCGGAAAGTTCGAGAACTTCTGAAACCTGCTTGTAAGTAACGCGTTGTTTTCGTAGCTCCTGCTTGAGGGTATCCACTAGCGGCCTGGTCTGCGACATGGCGGCGATCTCCTTTGCGATTGAGGCCCTAATATAATATCACCTGAAAAACTACTTAGAGGAATTCGTCGGCGATTAATTCTGCGAAGTGGTGGCGGTTGAGAATCGGCAATGGTTTCCGTAACTCTATGGAATTCGCAAAATCGGGGTAAAAAACACGTTCCAAGAGCTCGGCTACAAAGGCTGGGTGGGAAGTCCCGAGATTGATCTCCTGGTTGACCTGAAGACTGAGCTTGTCGAAATTGGCCGAGCCCAGGCAGGCCCAGCCGTCATACACGGCAGCCTTTACATGGGTCATTCCCGGATAGTTATATACCCGGATACCATTGCGTAACATGGTGTTGATCGCTTTTTGATTACTGAGATTGAGGATACCGCTGTCACCATGCGAAGCCAGGATTACGCGCACGTCGACACCACGGCGACGAGCCCTGGCGAGTTCAAATAAAATCTTGTCGTCGGAAAAATAGGCGTTTTCGATATAGATATGATTCCGTGCACGTCGTATTGCCGCGAGCTGGGCACGGTAAAGTTCGGAATCATGGATCGAAGTGCTTAAAACACGGATCGGGTAACCCTCACCCGAATTGTCAATTTCGTAGCCTTCAATGGCTGTTTTCAACCAGGCTAAATCTCCCATCCAGCCTGATTTCGCCCAGGCCTGGTCAAATTCATATTGCAGCTGTCTGACAATAGGCCCATCTACCTGCATCATCAAATCGTGCCAGTCGTAGCGATATTCCCTGCCTATGTTCATTCCCCCAAGGAATGCCATGTTCTGATCAATGACCGTTATCTTGGCGTGATCACCCGTGAACCAAGGATTGGATTGTTTACGAAATTCTATTTTGCTGGCGTAAGTTAGATACCGAGATATCGACGCCGGTAGATTCGTATCCTCTGGCATACTGGAAGAATCAAGCCGGGTTGCAAACAGATCAGCCAGTCCGTCAACGAGGATCTTGATTTCGACCTCGTCGGATCTGGCGCGCAATAGATCCGATACTTCTAGCGACACGTCATCATTATCATAGATATAGGTACGAATATCGATCGATTCCTCGGCTGTGGCAATCGATGTAACCAGGCGTGAAAAATACTCGTCACCGTCCACCAGCAAATGAATGCGTCCAGAAGAAGATTCACGCGAGGTTAGCTCATCCAGATGGTTTTCCCAGGCTTCAAGATCCATGGCAGCTGCGTCAGATAAATCAGGAACAGGATTGTTTTCCAGTTTAGGAAAGCGCACTTTCTCGATAAAAGTTCTCTCGAGAAATCCGCCAGCAGATTTTAAGGTAACACCGTAAAGAGCCTTTATCGTCGAGAAAGGCCGAACCAGCGGATCTATTACAACGGTTTTACCCAGTAAACCCGCCCCGCTCTCGATAGTTGCGGATCCGCGTGTTGAATGGGTCACACGCTTCGGTTCGCCAAAGGAACCCAGATGAAACTCGGTACCATGCAGCGAATGGTCTTCGTCTTCAAGATTTTTACCGGTCGGAGAAATAGATGCGCAGGCCATCGACAGGCTGCTGATGATCGCTAAAGAAATGTAACTGCAGGCCCCATTAATTGAACTGGTTTTCACTAACATATCAGCCCCTCCATCGTTTTATTGATACCCGGGCACCTTCTCGCGGGTTATCCGTTCTGATATTTAGCAAAGATTGTCGATAAAAGTTGCTATTAGCAACTAATTAATTGCAGGTATTAAAATACGCGACCAGAAGGGGCAGATAGAGTTACTACTAGAATTCGGTTCTTGCCTTGACATATAACTGGTAATCATCGATCTCATCTTTTTCACTCAGCGGGAAGGCAATATCGATGTGCAGAACCTTGGAGCTGGATTGGCGTGTTGATACCAGGCGTAGACCAGTTCCAACATCGCTAAGCCAGACCGGATTCTCACCGTTGTCCCAGGCTGAGCCAGCTTCCGCAAACATTGCGAAACCAAATTTGAAGAGTTGCCAGAGGTAGACATTGAAGTAGACCCGCCGTTCAGCGGATAGCGTGAATGCTCGCTCACCATTTTGAAATCTAGCCGGATATCCTTTCAAACCGGAATCACCGCCCACCTCAATCAGTTCAAATAATTCTGGATTTTGCGCCGCTTCCAACCTGCTGCTGAACACGTAACTATGATTTACACCGCGAAAATTGTATAGCTGTCCATGCATGACTATTCGTCCGCTGTCGTCGATTGTTTTATTGGATTCGTGGCTCAGGCTCAGATCAAAAAGCCCCAGGGTATGCGCTGAAATAAAGCTGCCAAAATTATAATCGAATTCCAGTACATAGCCTTCCTGGGTCGACTCGTAGGACTCGTCCTTCCAACCGATTCTGGTTCTCAAGCTGCTGCCCAGCTTGATATCCTCGGTTATGCCCATCACCCGAAAGTTAATTCTCTCTACATATTTAACATTCAAATGCTCATACTCGATAAAGGGGTAACTCTTGTCTACGTCTTCCGGTAGTTCTATATCAGGATCATCAACCGTGTTATATCTCAGCCTGTTGGCAAACCATCCCAGGCGATATCTTGAAACCGAATTATCGACCAAACCGTCAGACCATCCGTAAGTCAAAAGCAGCGAATCGTTCATCTCTCCCACTTTTGCAATCTCGTCACCCTGTTCGTAGACAGGGTTCTCTCTTTCAATTGAAGAGGGCCGTATCGACCAGGCGTATTTTGAATCCTGCTTTATAAATGGGCGGGCTATGTCCACCTGGTAAACGTGGCCATCGCTGTTGTCTGCCAGCTCCAGTTTCAAGGTCTTGAGATTCCCGAACCAGTTGTTGTCCCTGTAGATGAAAGCGTTTGAGTCTCTCTTCTCGTCGGACTCCGACAGAATTTTAACTTCAGTTCCCAACCCTAGCAGGTTGGACTCTTCAATTTCCAGAGCTGTGCGTGTTTCCCCACCAGAGCGACTAGCTGTGATACTCGGCGTTAAGGTCCAGTTATCGGTGGTTACAACCGCCAGATTGACACCTTTCCCGCAAACTTCCTTCGCGATTATTTCTGCTTGGTGGATATATTTCCGACTGCGTAACAAACGTTCGGTCTCCCTGATCAGGTTCTCGTTATAGCCATCCCGGGTGTCGAACAGCAGTTGTTCCTCGATCGTTTTCTGGCGCGTGTTTATGTGGAGTTTATTTGCCCATTTGTGAATCCACAATTTCTGATTTTCCTGCTCTAGATCGAAGATGTCATTGTTTTCGATCGTGACCTCTAGAATGGGTAATCCCTCGAGGCTCCCGCCATGAGGACTACAATCCTCTGCAGTTGCATGTTCGGTTATCACCAG
>JARFPR010000367.1 GCA_029288195.1 Gammaproteobacteria bacterium
CTCGTCAGCCAGAGCAAGCTCTGCTGTTACCGTTCGACTTGCATGTGTTAAGCATACCGCCAGCGTTCAATCTGAGCCAGGATCAAACTCTTCAGTTTAAAACTATTTACGGATAGCTCCGTGTAACTTTTTTGAAGAGAGTAACCTCGACTTATTTAACGTAAGTTAAAGTTTTGGTCACTCAAATCGTAATGATACGAAATCATCAATGACATGAGTGCCCACACAAATTACCTAATCAATTGTAAAAGATCATTTTCACCAGGGAACGCCTGATGTTTTCGGGTCTTTAACAGACCCACCTCGCATCCCCGAAAATCGTCAGATCGCCGGGTACTTTATAAAAGCGAGGCGCGAATTATAAGCCCTTTTTTCGCGGCGTCAACGACTTCCGCAGCATTTATCGGGATAAATGCCGATGTGTCGATCTCTGCCTGAATTGCAGGGGCTTTTAAATGCTCGTCCAGGATACGAATCAGCACTACTACAACTTGCCGCTTCGACCTGACGAGGCGCGCATTATAGGCAGTATTAATACCGCGTCAAGCGCTATTTACAAAATTTATCAAGCGAGGGTAATGCGAGCGAATTTGCGCTTGCCGACCTGGGCCACGACGATGGAACCTTGCTCCAGTTCCAGCCCTTTATCGGACACTTTCTCGCCATCGAGCTTAACCGCACCCTGCTGTATCATGCGGAAGCTTTCGGAAGTGCTGCTGGTCAATCCGGCCTGCTTCAACAGGGCTGCAATACCGATGGTCCCCCGTTCGAGGGTTACCGTAGTTTCAGGCATGTCGTCAGGCATTGCACCCTTGGCAAAACGCGCAATGAAATCCTGTTTGGCTGACGCTGCGGCCGCGGCGTTATGAAATCGGGTAATGATTTCCTCGGCCAGCAGGAACTTGATATCGCGCGGATTGGCACCGGCACCGACGTCAAGTTGAAATTGCTCAACTTCATTCATCGGTCGGAAGCTCAACAACTCGAAGTAGCGCCACATCAATTCATCGCTGATTGACATGATCTTGCCGAACATTTCGTTTGGCGCATCCTCGATACCGATATAGTTGTCGAGCGACTTGGACATTTTTTGTACACCATCGAGCCCCTCCAGGATAGGCATGGTCAGAATGACCTGCGGCTCCATACCTTCAGCCTTCATCAATTCACGTCCGACCAGCAAATTGAATTTCTGATCGGTGCCACCCAGTTCGACGTCGGCCTGCATTTCGACTGAATCCCAACCCTGCACCAGTGGATACAGAAATTCGTGGATCGAAATCGGCTGATTATTCTTGTAGCGCTTCGAGAAATCGTCTCGTTCGAGCATGCGTGCCACGGTGTGACGAGAGGCGAGGCGAATCATGTCGGCAGAGCTTCGAGGCCCGTGCCAGGTTGAATTAAAGCAAATTTCGGTCGTATCCGGATCGAGGATCACAGATACCTGCTCCTGGTAGGTTTGTGCATTCTGCTGGATTTGCTCCGGCGTAAGCGGTGGTCGGGTTGCGGATTTGCCGCTGGGATCACCGATCATCCCGGTAAAATCGCCTATGAGAAACATTATGTGGTGCCCGAGTTCCTGAAATTGACGCATTTTATTAAGCAACACGGTGTGACCGAGGTGCAGATCGGGTGCCGTGGGATCAAATCCCGCCTTGATTTTTAAAGGTTTTCCCCGCTTTAATTTTTCCTGCAATTCAGCCTCAAGCAGGATCTCATCGCACCCACGTTTTAACTGCTGCATTGCATCTTTTTCCGAAATCATGCTATATACCCTTCTGGAGATAATTCCTGGGCTTAATTATCTCTATTTAACCAACAACTTAGAAAAGCAACCTAATGAGTTTTCAAGATCTTGATTTCAAATCTGGCCGCGCCCACTTGCAGTGGCCCCAAAACTCGATATCGGCAAAGTCGGCTTTCCATGTCAAAAGGCCGTTGAAATTGCTAGTGGTTGCGACCGCTGTCATGTTGCTGGGCTTTAGTGTATCGAACTGGCCGCCCTCGGCCGAAGCAGCGGATTCTACCCTCAAGTTGTCCCGATTACACTATTCGCTGCCATTGCCGGAAGCCTCCGTGCCGCTCGAGCAGGACACTGCTGAGCCACCAGTCGAAATTGATGCCGAACCCTGGCAAAGCGTCACCATAAAATCTGGCGACACGCTGGCCTCGATTTTTGCAAAAAAAGGCATTTCCTCGACCACGACCCACCAGATCGCGAAGTTGAACGAGCAGACTAAAAAACTGCGTTACATCAAACCAGGACAGGAAATCCAGGTGCTGCTCGACGACGAGGGCAAGCTGCGCCAAATGAAGTATATCCCGGATATAACCCGGACCCTCCTCATTCAGCGCACGGACGATCAATCCTATACCAGCCAGACTATTAATTACCAGCTCGACCCCTACCCGGTGTATCGCGAAGGCGAAATCGAAACTTCACTGTTCGAGGCGGCCGCTAACGCCAATATCCCGGAAGACGTGATCATGGACCTGGCAGCGATCTTCGGCTGGGATATCGATTTCTCGCTCGATATCCGCAAGGGCGATCGTTTTGGAATTGTCTACGAGGAGCTTTACAAGGACGATGTCAAAATTCGTAACGGACGCATCCTGTCTGCCGAATTCATCAATAATGGCAAGACCTATCGCGCTGTCTACTATACCGACCCGTCCGGCGAAAGTGATTATTTCAGTCCGGATGGTAAAAGCATGCGCAAGGCTTTCCTGCGCAGCCCGGTCGATTTTCGCCGCATCAGTTCCCGCTTTACCAACAAACGCTGGCACCCGGTATTATCCAAGTGGCGCTCACACAAAGGCGTCGATTATGCCGCCAAACGGGGTACCCCGGTACGTGCTTCCGGTGACGGCAAGATTATCTTCGCCGGCAAAAAAGGTGGCTACGGCCGTCTCGTGGTAATCCGGCATGGTGGACGTTATACCACGGCGTACGGGCATTTGAACGGTTATGCCCGGGGTACCCGCAGCGGCAAAAAAGTCAAGCAGGGTCAGATCATCGGTTATGTCGGCAGCTCGGGCATGGCCACCGGACCGCACCTGCACTATGAATTTCGCGTCAACGGGGTACACCGCAACCCGCTAACGGTTAAGCTTCCCGAAGCCAAGCCAGTAAATAAGGCCTACCTCCCCCACTTCAAAGAGAAGATCCAGGTTTATCTGTCAATGTTGCGCCTGATGGATCGCACATTGGCCGACAATTCGCAGTGAATCCAGGCTCCGGCAGCGAGGTCTATGTCGGTCTGATGTCCGGCACCAGCCTCGATGGAATCGATGTCGCGATTGTCGATTTTGGAAATTTTCCTCCGCGTATGATTCACGGCCACACAACGCCATACCCGGACTCTGTACGCCAGCGCCTGCACGACCTGTGCCAGTCGCCATCGACCACGCTGGACCTCCTGTACGGCCTCGATGCAGAGTTGGGTGAGCTCTACGCTAAAGCCGTTAACCAGGCGTTAGAACTCGCATCCCTCGATGCCGCCGGGGTTGCGGCGCTGGGATGCCACGGACAGACGATACGACATAACCCGGATTCAGCGATGCCCTATACGGCGCAGATAGGCGATCCCAATCGTATTGCGGCACTCACCGGAATAACCACGGTTGCAGATTTCAGGCGCAAGGATATCGCCCTGGGTGGCCAGGCGGCGCCGCTGGCACCCGCCTTTCATCGATTCCTGTTTCGATCGAATGACGAAAATCGTGGGCTGGTCAATATCGGGGGCATCGCCAATATCACCTGCTTACCGGCCGACACCATGCAACCCGTGCTAGGCTTCGATACCGGGCCCGGTAATACTTTACTCGACTACTGGAACGAAAAGCACCAGGGGTCTAAGTTCGACGAGGCGGGAACCTGGGCAGGCAGTGGCGTCGTCATCGACAGCCTGCTCGAGAAAATGATTTCCACAGAAGATTACTTTCGTCTCGATCCCCCCAAGTCTACCGGCACTGAATATTTTAACCCGAACTGGTTGCTGAAATTCATCGATGAAAAATACAAGGCAAACGACGTCCAGGCCACGTTGGTCGAGTTAACCGCAATCACGATAGCGGATGCCATATCGCAATTACCACAGCGGTTAGATAGCATTTATGTCTGCGGCGGTGGTGCGCACAACCATTACCTGCTCGAGCGCCTCGAAGCAAATCTTGCGCAAGGCAAGCTGGCAACAACCGAGGCACTCGGCCTGGATCCGGATTTTGTCGAAGCCGCGGCATTTGCCTGGCTCGCACGCGAGCGTATCAACCTGCAAACCGGCAGTATTCCGGAAGTCACGCAGGCACAACATGCCGGCATTTTAGGCGGTGTATACGTTTCAGGCTGAGTAAAACACGCTCAAATGTGATCTTGTTTGCATAATTAGGTCGATTTTGGATCGCCACCACATGTCAAATATTGACCTATAATGGTATAATTCAAAGTTGGAATCTAATGGGAAGGTCGATGGGCGTCGCAAGGACAGTTTTCGCAATATCAGCTTGTATATGGCTGGCGAACGGCACCGCACGGGCAGACTTTGTCGGTCTGAACATCGGCCCCAGCCAATGGGCCCCGGCTTCTTACACCTCGTTCAACAGCTCTGACTCCGATAGTTTTGATGTGGTCGACGACCTGGAACTGGAAAATCCGGAACAGTCTTCGATGGTGCTTATCCTCGAGCATCCAATTAAGGCGCTGCCCAATTTCAAGTACCAGGGCTACAACCTGGATTCGTCAGACTATTCAAACTTCCCTTCGGATCTGCGTTTAAACGGAGAACCCTTGAATTCCGCTGACGGGATTACCTCCAGCATTGATCTCACCCAGGACGATATCGTGCTCTACTACCAGCTGCCCAGCAGCAACCGGATAAATCTCGACCTGGGTGTTGATTTGAAACGCTTCGACGGTGAGATATCGCTTGACGGCACCGACAGCACCCGCGTTTCTGTTAATGAAACAATACCGCTGCTTTATCTCTCGGCACGTTACGATCTGTCCAACAGCGGCTTTTACGTCGGCGCCCATATCAATGCCAACATTATCGACCTGGGCTTAAGCGAAAGCAGCGCCCAGGACTCGACCATCATGCTGGGTTATGACTCCGGCAACGGCCTCGGTATCGAGGGTGGCTTCAAGTATTTCTCGCTCGACCTGGACAATGTCGATCAGC
>JARFPR010000487.1 GCA_029288195.1 Gammaproteobacteria bacterium
ATCCAAAAGGTGGCGTATAGAATACGCCTCCGGGTTTCATGCGATCAAGTCTAAGCTGCCGGTATGGACGTCCGACTCAGGCCATATCAGAGTTGTACTATTTGAAATTTTTGACGACTTTAGCCTTGATCGGCGAATCGCCAGCATCTTTCCATTATCGCCAGGCGCAGTCAAGCCAGACGGCCAGGACCGGTCAGGGGAAGTCGGTTCTAAAAAACGGGGTTAGTGCTTGGTGGTGCTGAAAATGGAGCGGAAGGTCTGGATAAAGGAATTTTCGAGTTGTTTCTGACGCTCATAGGCCTCGCGCTCCAACTTTGCTCGCAAAGTCTGGCGCCTGCGCTCTACTCGATCGTTACCAACGGCACAGCTGGCTACCTGGGTATAAGTAATCGGCAGGCTATTGTCGGTAGTATCCATTCCTTTGAATTTCGAGTTGGTGGTATCTTCGTTCATCGATTCTCCTACAATAACGAACTATAGGTTTCTTGAGAAACAGGCCGAAATTCTAGCTTCTTCTGCTGCTATTTCCGTGCGTCAAAGCACATTTTCGCGATTTCGGACTAAATTACCGGCCAGTGGGGAACAATTAGTGGATACAAGCTGGTGTGATCAGGCTTCCGGTAAATCGACAAAGATCTTTCGGATCGAGGTATCGAAGCGGGATACCGGTTTGCTGGAATGCTGAACCAGTGCGAGCTGGCGGGTATCGATCGGGTCGCCAAACGGGACTTGAACCAGTCTTTCCGAGTCCAGTATTGCGTGCAGACGGCGCGGTACCACTGAAACACCGAAGCCGTCGATAACCAGGTTTTCGATTGCTTCCAGGGAATCGATTTCAATTGATTCGGTCAGGTGAATTCCGCGTTGCTGTAACCTGGCCGCGATATGCTGGCCAACCCAGGTGCTTTTGTTAAAAGCGATATAGGGCATCGAACGCAACAATTCTGCGTCGGTATTGGCCCTGGCTTTTGCCGGGGCAATAACATAATAAGGCTCGGATGCGATGGCGGTAATGTCGAGTTCCGGGATTTCGACCACCGGTGCGGTCAACAACGCGTAGTCCAGTTCCCGGCGTACCACCGCGGCAGAGAGTTCGCCGGATAGTCCTGATTTGACGTTAACCTGCAGCTCGGGAAACTGTTGACGCAATGCTTCGAGCACCCTGGGAAGCAGGTTGTGGACACAGGTAGGGATGAAACCGATTGAAACCGAGCCGGATATTCTGGCACCACTCGCTTCCAGCTTGATATTTTCGATCTTATCGAGAACCTCGCCCGCAAGCCGCCCGATACGAACTCCCTCGGCGGTTAGCGCAACGGGTCTGCTGCTGCGGTCGAAAAGGTCGACACCGAGCGTTGCCTCGAGTTGGCGCATCTGCACGCTGATTGCAGCCTGGCTCAAACCGATTCGCTCACCGGCCGCGACAAAACTGCCTCGATCCAGGATTGTGGCGAGCGAGCGTAGTTGTCGTAAATTCATGGAAGACACTTAACTTAATAAAAATTAAAGTATATATTAGTTTATTTTCAATTTCGTTAGTTTTAATAAAGTAATATCATACATCGATGGCAGATTCGATAACGGTCAGCGTATGGCGCGGTGGTGCAGGGGGCGGTGAGTTTCAGGATTTCCAGGTCCCTCAGCAACCCAGTCAGACCATACTTGACGTCATCACCTGGATCCAGCGTCACCTCGATGCCTCGTTAAGCTATCGTTTTGCCTGCCGGGTCGGCATGTGTGGTTCCTGCGCGATGATGGTAAACGGCATCCCGCGCTGGACCTGCCGCACCCATGTCAACAAGGTCATGCAGGATAGACACCTGACGGTCGAACCGTTGCGTAATCTGCCGGTGATAAAAGACCTGGCTTGCGATATGAGCGAGTTCTTTGAGAAATGGCGGCAGGCCGAGGGTCATTTTCAGGGCAGCAGCTCGCGTGATGAAACGGTCGCCGCAATCTCGCCGAAATCCTCACAGCGTCAGGCCGCTAACGCGGCAATCGAATGCATCAACTGTGCAATCTGTTACGCGTCCTGTGACGTGGTTGCCTGGAATAGAGATTACCTCGGGCCGGCCGCTTTGAACCGGGCCTGGAGCCTGCAAAACGATCAGCGTGACCACGCGCAGGACGAGCGCCTGAAGGTGGTAGCAGGCGATGCCGGCTGCCATCAGTGTCATTCGCAGCAGGGTTGCTCGACCTATTGTCCCAACGAACTTAACCCGACCGCGTCTATTGCCGGGTTGAAACGTATGTCCGCGCACTGGTTTATGAACAAAAAATACCGGCAACGTCATGGTTGAACTCAGGCTCTACATGGCCCAACGCGCCACTGCGGCGATTATGGCGCCGCTGGTATTATTGCACCTGGGTGTCATGATCTACGCCATCCAGGGTGGGCTCTCGGCCGACGAAATATTGGAGCGTACGCGCGGCAGCCTGTTCTGGGGGGTTACTTATGGCCTGTTTGTGATCACGGTTTCGGTACACGCTACGATCGGCTTACGCAACATTTTGCGTGAATGGTTTCGATTGCGCGGCCCGGTGTTGACCGTCCTGTGCTGGCTGATTGGGGCCGGTTTATTGTTTTTTGGATTACGCGCCGTTGTGGCAGTAGTGGGTTTGCCATGAAAGCGCACCGCAAGCAATCCCTCTACATGGCCTTCCTGCTGCACCGGCTTTCCGGGCTGGGGCTGGCGTTATTTTTACCGTTTCATTTTTACGTGCTCGGACTGGCGCTGAAAGGTAACGCGGCACTCGATCGCTTCCTGCACTGGAGCGAACTACCGCTGGTGAAATTCGCCGAGTTTGGCCTCGTGTTTTTACTCGCGCTACATTTTTTTGGTGGTCTGCGCCTGCTGGCGCTGGAAAATCTGCCCTGGAGTAACCGCCAGAAAAATTATGCCGCGGTTGCGCTCGCGGCGGCGTTTTTCGTCGCTTGCGGATACCTTTTGCGGGCAATCTAAGTGGAATTCCAAACCCATAAAACCGATGTCTTGATCCTTGGCAGTGGTGGTGCCGGGCTGTTTGCCGCCCTGCATGCCTGCCGGGCAAACCCGGAGCTCGAGGTGACGATTGCGGTTAAGGGACTACTCGGCAAATGCGGCTGTACGCGCATGGTACAGGGTGGCTACAACGTGGCATTGAGCCCGGGTGATTCGATCGAGCGGCATTTCATGGATACCATCATCGGTGGTAAATGGCTGCCCGACCAGGCGATGGCAATGCGACTCTGTGAAACCGCGGTGACTCGAGTGCAGGAACTGGAGAACGAGCTCGGTTGCTTTTTTGATCGCAACGATGATGGCTCACTGCACCACAAGGCGTTTGCCGGTCAAACCTTTGATCGCACCGTGCACAAGGGTGACCTGACCGGGATTGAAATTATCAGCCGCCTGATGGAACAGGTACGTGCGCTGCGGGTGCAGCTAATGGAAGAACACCGTGCGATTGCGCTGGTGCCGTCGCGCGATGGGGATGCGCTCGCTGGCGTCCTCATGATCGACATGCGCAGCGGCGAGTTTCGCCTGGTGCAGGCCAAAACCGTGCTTTTGGCAACCGGCGGTGGGCCCACCATGTACCGTTATCACACCCCTTCGGGTGACAAGTCGATGGACGGACTGGCGATGGCTTTGCAACTGGGCCTGGGCCTGCGCGACATGGAGATGGTGCAGTTTCATCCGACCGGATTGCTGGCGGGTCGCGATACGCGCATGACCGGTACCGTGCTCGAAGAAGGCTTGCGCGGGGCCGGGGGTTTCCTGCTCGACGGAAACGGCGAGCGTTTCATGAAGAGCTATGACACCGACGCTGAGCGCGCGACGCGGGATATTGTCAGTCGTGCGATCTATGCCGAAATGCGCGCGGGACGCACGACGCCGAACGGCGGGGTTTATATCGCGATGAGCCATCTCGGGCCAGAAGTGGTTGCGCAAAAGTTTCCCGGCATGGTCAAACGCTGTGCCGATTGTGGTTTTGATCTCGCGGGAGGACGCGTTGAAGTCGTACCAACCGCGCATTACCTGATGGGCGGCGTCGTGGTGACGCCGGATACACGCACCGGTCTTGCGGGCCTGTTTGTCGCCGGCGAGGATGCGGGCGGGGCGCATGGCGCTAATCGACTCGGTGGCAACGGTGTTGCCAATTCGACCGTGTTCGGCGGTATCGCGGGAGATGAAATGGCGGCGCAGGCGGGTTCACAAAATTTCTGGGTTGAACCCGATACCAACCTCGTCAATGCGGCGATTGAACAAGCCATGACGCCGTTTCAGCAAGCTGTCGGTGATATCAACTCGATTCGGGATCGCTTGCTCGACGTGATGTGGGATGGTGTCGGCGTGTTGCGCGATGCCAATGGTATCCAGCAGGCTCAAACCGAGCTGGCGGCCTTGAAAACAGAGCTTATGGCTACTGGTCTCGTCGACGACAACCGGGTATTCAACCTGAGCTGGCATGACTGGCTCAACCTGCAGAGCCTGATCGAGGTATCGGAAGTCATTGCCGCGGCCGCCTTATCGCGCGAGAATTCGAGGGGCGCGCACTACCGTGAAGATTATCCGGAGGCGGGTGGTCTCGACGATTCCTATTTCACGATTGCTCGGGTCGACCGGGAAGCGCTGCAGGTCGAGCGCCAGCCGGTCGAATTTTCCATTGTCAAACCGGGGGAGTCCCTGCTCGAAAATGATTGATTATCAAACCATAGAAAACGCGGCAAGGCAGATCATGGCCAACGCCGCGATCGATATTCCCCCGGATTACCGGCAGGGAATCGAGGACATGGCGAAGTGGGAAGAGGGCGACCTCTCCTGTTTCGTGTTACAGACCATGATGGATAACTGGAATGCCGCGAGCGAGGATCGCCGGCCGATGTGCGCCGATACCGGACTGCCACGCTACTACGTCAAGGTCGGCAACAATGCCCGGCTCGCCGA
>JARFPR010000429.1 GCA_029288195.1 Gammaproteobacteria bacterium
GCCTCATTATAGCTTTAGTCAAGTGGTCTTATATAAGACCTATAAGTCCATATTAATTTTTAAATTATTGAATTTAAACGGATTAATCGGTCTCCAGTTTAATTTTCGACTGTAACTCGATTTTCACAGTTGTTTTTTTGCCATGGTCTTATATAAGACCTATACTCCTCGAGTGAACATATGATTGCCTGTTTTGACCTCGGAATTCATGCCCGACCTGTTCGCTGTTATTGTCAAAAAGACCTGGAGATTTAATGCTTACAACTGGAAAAGGCTCTATTTCGCTTTACATGCAAATAAAAGATCTTCTCACTGCTAGAGTAGGCAAGGGAGAATGGTTGCCGGGTAGTATTATTCCCAGCGAAATAAACCTGGCGCAGGAGCTCGGGGTTAGCCAGGGCACCGTGCGCAAGGCGATTACTGAACTGGTAGAAAACAACGTCTTAACACGCAGGCAGGGCCGTGGAACCTTTGTTTCAAACCATGACACCCATAGAGCCCTGTTTCATTTCTTCCATATTACCGATAACAAGGGCCTTAAGGTGCTGCCTGACAGCAGTGTATTGCACTGCCGTAGAAAACCGGCGACACGCATGGAGGCCTCGAAGCTACGGTTAGCCGTCGGCACAGATATAATCAGGATCGAACGTGTGCGCAATTTCTCCTCTAAACCGACCATGATCGAAACCATTACCTTGCCTGCCAGGCCATTTGGCGATCTAGGCAGGACAGGCAACTACGATTTGCCCAATACGCTTTATGAACTTTATGAAAAGCAGTACGGAATAACAATACACAGTGCCGATGAGCAGCTGCGCGCGGTGGCCGCTTCAAGGCATGATGCCAAGATACTGAAGCTGGAGGCCGGTACCCCGCTACTTGAAATTGAGCGAGTTGCACTGACCCTGGATAAAACGCCGGTTGAGCTTCGTATCAGTCGTTGCAGCACCAGAAATCACCATTATCAAAATACTATTTTTTGACCCTGGCTTGCTAACATGACGATCCTCGAAATAATTTCTTTCAGTGGAAATAAATCTATTTGTTCAATTCGGGTTCAACAAGATAGACTTGCGCGTTGAATTAAACCGGTTTTCGTAGTCTCCAATATCTATGGGTAACAAGATATTCAGCGCCTCGGATGCGCGCAGGTTAGCCAAACGCCGCCTGCCGCGGATGATATTCGATTTCATCGACGGCAGCGCCGGCGAAGAAAGGGCCTGTGCGCTAAACGTCGAAACGATCGAGGCGCTGCGCATGTTGCCCCGGGTCCTGATCAACGTTGAAGATCGAAACTGTCAGAAAACGCTTTTCGAGCAAAACTGGAACCTGCCTTTCGGCATCGCACCGATGGGGATGTGTGACCTGACCTGGCCCGGTGCCGATGCGATGCTGGCCCGTGCAGCCAGGCAATACGGTATTCCGCTGGTGTTGTCGACCATGTCTTCGAGTAGCATCGAGACGACTGCCGAGCGCGCCGGGGAGCATGCCTGGTTTCAACTCTACGTCGGTCAGTCGGAAGAAGTCGCCTATCACCTGATTGAACGGGCGGAGACCGTGGGTTATACCAACCTGATTCTAACGGTCGATGTCCCCTCAATCGGGTCGCGGCCGCGTGAAGAGCGCAATGGCTTCCAGTCGCCGTTCCGAATTGGCCCCAGGCAGTTTTTAGATTTTGCGTTGCATCCGCAATGGTCGCTTACGACCCTGAAAACAGGGATGCCGAGGCTCGCCAACGTCAATGTCCCCGGCGGCCAGCAATTCAAGCGTAACGAGGCACGGGGCCTGGTTGACTGGGATTTTCTCGCACGCCTGCGCGAATGCTGGCCGGGTAATTTAATCGTCAAGGGCGTACTCGATTGCGAGGATGCCGTGCGTATCCGCGATGCCGGGGCCGATGCGGTGTGCGTGTCCAACCACGGTGGGCGGCAACTTGACAGTGTGCCCGCGGCGATTCAAATGTTGCCGCGAATCAGGGCGGCGGTCGGTCCCGATTACCCGTTACTGTTTGACAGCGGGGTACGCAATGGCGAGGGGGTACTCAAGGCGCTCGCATCGGGTGCCGACTTCGTACTGATCGGTCGCCCGTTTCTGTATGCGATGGCTGCCGACGGTTACCCCGGCCTGCAACAGCTGATCGAACTGTTCAGCAGCCAGATCGACAATAGCCTGGCGCAACTCGGTTGCAGGGATATCGATAATTTAGATTCCAGTTATTTGCTGAATGGCCTGGTGGCAGCTGCCGAGGTAGAGCCTGAATGAAGATTCGCGGAGGCCAGCTGCTCGCCAGGGCGTTGCAAGAGAAGGGTGTCACACAGGTGTTCACCTTAAGCGGTGGATTTTGCAACCCGGCGCTGGAAGGCTTCATGGAATGTGGTATCGCGGTGATTAATGCACCACACGAACAGGTTGCCGGTCATCTCGCCGATGGATATACGCGCATCACCCGTTACCCGGCGGTGTGCCTGGTCGGACCCGAAGGGTTTGCGACCGCGGTGCCGGCGATGATGGAGGCCTGGGGCGAGCGCTCGCCGGTAATATTCGTTACCGGGTCGAGCACGCTGAAGCGCCAGGGTAGTGGTGGTTTCAAGGAGATCGACGACGTTTCTATCGCGGCACCCTTAACCAAGTACAGTGTTTCGATTACCGATGGCGAGCGCATTTCCGAGTTTGTTGATCGCGCCTGGAAGATCGCCCTGAGCGGATACCCGGGTGCGGTACACCTGAGCATGCCGGTCGACATCATGTTCAGTTCGTTTGAGGAAGACGCGATGCGCGACGAACGTCCTTTCGATCGAAGCGCAAAACCACCGCCACGCGCCTGGCCCTGCCCGGAGGATCTGGAGCAGGCGCTGGCAACGATCAGGCAGGCGCAAAAACCGATCACCATCGGCGGGCACGGGGTTTGGTGGTCGCGTGCGGAAACGCTACTCGAAGATTGTGCCCGTAAGCTCAATATCCCGGTATTCAACGTGCCTTACCATCAAAAACTGTTATCGGAGGCGAGCGATGTCTACATGGGGTTGGCCGACGTACACCAGTATCACCCCTCGAAGCTGGCGATCGGGGAATCCGATGTCGTCATCATGGTCGGTACGCGACTCGATAATCAAATGAATTTCGGTAATCCGCCGCTGTTCCCGACGAGCACTCAACTCGTCTGCGTCAACGGATCGCACGAGGAAATCGAATTGAACCGCGCTGCCGACCAGGCCTTGTTGAGCGATCCGGGCGCATTTTTCAGCGCACTCGGCGCACTCGAACCGCTGGCGTCGGACTGGATCGAAACCAACCGTTCCTGGCGCCTGCAGTGGGTCGAAGACATGGTCGCGGATATTCCGCAACTCGATGACGACCGGATCCATCCGTTGCAGCTCGCCATTGATGTACAGGCCGCGATGAATGATGGTGACTGGCTGGTTATCGATGGTGGTAACACGCATTTCTGGTCCGAAATCTCGGTAAACATCGCGGGTCATCGAGGTCTTAAGCTTGGAAATATCCTGCATCCCGGCACTTTCAGTATGCTAGGAGTAGGAGTGCCTTTTGCCAGCGTCGCTAAACTGAATAATCCGGACAAGAGCGTCGTTCTAATCAGTGGAGACGGTGCCTTCCTTTCGGGTGGTTCCAGCATCGAGGCCGCGTTCCAGGAAAAACTGCCGATCGTCGTAGTCATCGATAACAACGGTGGACTCGACTGCATCTCGCAACAGCAGGAACGGCTGTTTTCGAAGCAGCAACATTTTGCGACCGATTTTCGCGATATTCCGTTTCATTCGATGTTCGAAGGGCTTGGTGGCTACGGTGAACTGGTCGAAAAACGCGCCGATATTATTCCCGCGGTAGGACGCGCGATCGCCAGCGGCAAGACCGCCTGCGTGAACGTCAAGACGGTCGGTCACATCAGTCCTATTGTGCTGGCCACGACCAGCAAGCGCGACAAGGCGTCAATCGAGTAATTTATTATGGCGACAGTATCCTCACATATTCTTGATTCGGTCAGCGGCGATCACGCGACTGGCATCCGCTGCCAGTTGTTCAAGCTAAACAAGGAAACCGAGCGGCAGCTCGTTTTCGATGTCAAGGCCGATAGCGAGGGACGCATCTCGGAGTCGGTGGAAATCGAAAAAGCTAACCGAGACGCCAGGTTCGAGCTGGTTATACACAGCGCAGTCTATTTCAGCATGCAATCGATCGATGACGATTCGATGGTAGAAACCATCGTGATTCGTTTCGCGATGACTGACTCGCATAAGCGTTATCATCTGCCGGTGATGCTTTCCCCGCATTCTTACTCGACCTGGTGGTCCAGCTAGCGGTATGAGTGTGAGCAAACTGCAGGTTTCGCGGCGCCAACGTGCAACGCCCTATACGCCACGCGTAGAAGCCCTCGGTGTTTCCGGCTACTCGGTGGTCAACCACACGATTTTGCCCAAGGGATTCCGGCGCACGGTCGAACAGGACTACTGGCACCTGAAGTCCCATGTGCAGCTCTGGGACGTGGGTTGCCAACGCCAGGTAGAGTTACAGGGCCCCGACGCCGGCTTGCTGGCCCAGTTGCTGACACCACGCGATTTACGCAATGCGCAAGTCGGGCAATGCCTTTACGCGCCGATGATCGACGAAACCGGTGGTATGTTGAACGACCCGGTAATACTGAAGCTCGCGCCAGATCATTTCTGGTTCTCGATCGCCGACGCCGACATGCTGCTGTGGGCCAGGGCTTTCGCATTGGGCAGGGGACTGGATGTGCAGGTCGATGAACCTGATGTCTGGCCGCTTGCGGTACAGGGACCGAAGTCTGATGACTTGCTGGCGCGGGTGTTTGGCGACAAGGTGCGCAATATCGGTTTCTTCAAGTTCGAAAGCTGTGATTTCCAGGGACATGACCTGGTGGTGGCACGTTCCGGTTTCAGCAAGCAGGGCGGGTTCGAAATCTACGTCGATGAATTTTCACTCGGCACCTACGTCTGGGATGCGCTCTGGGATGCCGGTTCGGATCTCGATATATCCCCGGGATGCCCCAACCTGATCGAGCGTATCGAGGGTGGCCTGTTGTCATACGGAAACGAGATGACACGCGACAACAATCCGTTCGAGTGTGGGCTCGAAAAATATTGTCATCTGGGAGACGAACTCGACTACATCGGCCGTCCCGCGCTGGAGCGAATTGCCGAACTGGGGCACGCGTGTGAAATTCGTGGCCTGGTTTTCTCTGGAGAACCCTGCCAGGCACCGCAGTTTCCATGGCCGGTGTCCATCGACAACGACCAGGTCGGGTACGTCACCTCTGCCACCTGGTCGCCTCGATTAGAGCAAAACGTATCATTGGCGATGATCGAGCGGGATTTCTGGCAGCCGGGTACCGAGGTAGTAGTAAAAGCAGGTAATGATCTCGATTACCGTGGCGTCGTAACGTCCCTGCCGATGGAGTAGTAAGCGTGAGCGAAATCAAATCGATGAAACTGTACACCAACGTCGAGCGCGTTTATCGCGAACTGGGCGAGATGGGCAAGACGGTCGATGAGCCCTTAAGCGTCGACGAGTTGTGCGCCTTCGACCAGTTGCATTATCACGGCACCCAGGCGCTCGACGTGGCGATGGCGCTTATCGGCGTTGACGCGCAACCGCGTTGGCTCGAAATTGGTTCTGGGCTCGGGGGGCCGGCACGTTACCTGGCAGCCTATGGTGATATCCATGTCACCGCGCTCGAACTGCAAGTGGATCAACACGAGGTTGCCCGGAGCCTGACCACGAGATGCGCGCTCGACACGCAGGTAGATCATGTTTGCGGGGACTTTCTCGCGTTTGACGGGGCGCCCGGTAGTTTCGATGCAATCGTCAGCTGGCTCGCGCTCTATCATATTCCTGAACGACCGCGGTTGCTCGAAAATTGTTATCGTTTGCTCGCCCCGGGCGGTTGTTTTTATACTGAGGACCTGACTGCCCGTGGCGACATAGATGATGCGCAATTGAAATTGCTGGAGCGGGATCTTTACGCGATCACGCTGCGGCGTATCGACCAGTATCGACAGGATATGGAAAATGCCGGATTTGTAGTCGAGCTGTGCAAGAGCATGAGTTCGGAATGGGCCGAGTTTGTGCGGGTCCGGCTTGCGGCCTATCGGGCCGATCGCGGGCGTCACCTGCGTGTACATGGCGAGGCCGCGGTCAACGCGCTGAATGATTTTTACTCTGCGGTCAACCGGCATTTCCAGTCTGGTAAGCTGGGTGGACTGCGCCTGTGTGCGCGTAAACCGGGGGTGGCGGTATGAGTGACTGGAAAAAGGCGTATCGCTCTTTTTACTACGAAACCGCTGAAGCGCCCGCGGATATCGAACTCGATCCGCAGCGGACCGCGTTGCTGGTCATCGATATTCAGAATACCTACATGGAAGTCGATGCCGATCCGGTTGAAGCCGAACGCTGGGCACCGTTTCGGGAACGCATGAACCAGGCGGTTATCCCGAATACCGCTAAACTGGTTGCCTACTGCCGCGAACAAGGTGTTGAAGTGATTTTCGCACGTATCGCCTGTTTGAAAAGTGATGGGCGCGATCGTTCGCTAAGTCAGAAGAAACCCGGATTTAATTACCTGTTGTTGCCGAAAGACCGCGAAGATAGTCAGCTGGTAGCTGAACTGACCCCGGATGCGGAGGATATCGTCGTGCTCAAGACTACTGACAGCGCGCTGACCGGAACCAATCTGCGACTATTACTGCGCAACATGGAAATTCGCGATGTTATCGTTACCGGCATCTTTACCGATCAATGCGTCAGTTCGACCGTGCGCAGCCTGGCCGATGAAAGCTTCGGCGTTGTCGTGGTCGAGGATTGTTGTGCCGCTGCAACTGAAGAACTGCACCTGAACGAATTAAAATCGATAAACATGATCTACTGCCACGTCGTGCAGTCCGAAGATATCCACGAATTTCTCGAGTAGTGCGGACCGGGCATGTCGCAGCAGCTACCTCACGAGAATGTTAACCCGGCAATACTGAGCAACTACTACGAGGCTCCGGTTGCGGACCCTGCGGGTGACGAGATCTGGTGCTACAGCGATCGACCTTGTTATAGCCCCGGTGATACGGTCGCCTTCCATGTTTCCACCACCGCGTCAAGCTATAGCCTGGAAATAGCGCGTGATGCACTCGAACTCGAAACCTTGTTCACCCGCGAGAGATTGCCAGGCCAGCGTCATCAAACGCCGCCCGATGCATCGGTTATCGGCTGCGGCTGGCCCGTGAGTTATGAATTTCAGATTCCCGTTGACTGGCGCTCTGGTGCTTACCGGGTTACCTGCCGCATCGAAAGCAGCGATGGAAAGAGTCTCGAGCAGCATCATTTATTTCTGTTGCGTTCGAATAGTTCTGCTCGGCAACAACGTTTGTTACTGGTCTCCTCGACCGGTACCTGGTGTGCCTATAACAACTGGGGTGGGTCGAATCACTACGAGGGCATTACCGGCCAGGAAGGCGGGGATTACTCACCGATACTATCGCTCGAACGTCCTTTACCGCGGGGCTTCGTGGTTTTACCCGGGGACGCACCACGTGCGGCGCTCGCTGCGGTTCCTGGACATGACGAACCGGTTTCCTACCCACACATGGAATGGGCTTACGCCAACGGCTACTGCAAGAAGTATGCTTCCGCCGGCTGGGCGTCATACGAAACCCATTTTGTGAAATGGGCCCTGGCTGCCGGTTTCGAAGTCGATGTTATCTCGCAGTATGATCTGCAGCTGCGTCCGCAATCTATCGAGGATTATCCCTGCCTGGTGTTTATCGGTCATGACGAATACTGGTCCTGGGAAATGCGCGATACTGTCGATGCCTATGTCGAGGCAGGCGGAAAGGTCGCGCGCTTTGCCGGCAACTTCATGTGGCAGACCCGGCTCGAGGATGAAGGTCGACGGCAGGTTTGTTACAAGTCTCGCGCCGGCACCGAAGATCCGCAATGTGATACGGATCGAATCACGACCAGCTGGGAGTACCCGCAAATAAATCGTCCCGGGGCGATGACTTTCGGCCTCAACGCGATTCGCGGCGTCTATGCTGGCTGGGGCGGTTGCGTCGCGTTTGGCGCTGGCGGTTTTCCAGTTTATCGACCCGAACACTGGGCCTTCGACGGCACGGGACTCGGTTACGGCGATGTGCTCGGTGCGCAAAGTCGAGTCTTCGCCTACGAGGTTGATGGCCTCGATTATGTTATCCGCGCGGGCTTGCCCTATCCATCCGGGGAGGAGCAGGTTCCGGATAAGCTCGAAATCCTGGCGCTGGGGCTGGCTTCCAATGTTGAGGTAGCCCGGGGCCTCGAGCCAGCGGCACTATTCCTGGGTAGTGAAGACTGCGAGCTTCACGCCGAAATTCTCTATGGCGAAGTCACGCCTGAAACCATCTCGCTGGCAGGCAGGGGTTCGGGTATGATTGTGTCGTTTGGTAAGGGTAAGGGCGAAGTCTTTCATGCCGGTAGCGTCGAGTGGGTCGCGGGGCTACTGCGTCGTGACCCGCAGGTCGAACGGGTAACCGCCAATGTACTGTCCCGGTTTTTAAATCGATAGGGTCAGGTGCAGATAGTAGCTAACTGGAGATTAATGTATGACCATTGATGTGCATCCTTTAATGGATGATGACCGCGAGCAGTGGGAAGTGCTTTACCATGGTTATGCCGAGTTTTACCAGGTGCCAATGAACGAGCAGATTCTTGATACTGTCTGGGGCTGGATTCAAGATGACAGCAATCCTTTCTTCGGCTTGATCGCAAAAGATGAAAACGGCAAGGCCCTGGGCCTGATGCATTGCCGGCAAATGGCGTCGCCGCTGCGTGGCGCGTTAGTTGGCTTTCTAGATGATTTGTTTGTCACCCCTGAGGCACGCGGACGGGGGATTGTTGAAGAACTTTACATGGCGCTTAATCAGCTTGGTAAGCAACAGGGGTGGCCGTTCATTCGCTGGATTACCGCCGAGAACAATTATCGTGGACGCGCGGTATACGACAAGCTATCCGAAAAAACCCACTGGGTGACTTACCAGATGGCGGTTGATTAGGAATCCCGTTCGGCATCGAGCTCAGGGAGTGTAGCTGCAGAAGATTTTTTTCACGTACTCGTCATTTTGCCACTGGTAGCCCATGCCTGCGGGTACCAGGAAGGTGTCACCCGCCTGGAAATTGAACACTACGCCATCACTGTTGGTAATCGAACCGCTTCCCTCGAGAATGTGCATTAGCTCGGACCTTTCGATCCTGGTGGCAACGCGTTTCATCGGGCTGCAATCCCATACGCCTGCCTGGAATTTTCCACTCGGGTCGCGGTAGAGCAATAACAAACCCGTTTCAGGTTCTTCGCTTTCGTACAGGGTTGGATCGTGCTGCGTGACTATTGACAGTTCCGCGTCGGGATTCGCGAGTATGGCGTTTAAGTTTGTCTCTGACTGTAACGGGGTATCGTTATTGTTGTGAATCGCAAAGTACTTGAGCGCGTATTCGTCCTGTCTCCAGGTGCAGGGGGTGCCGCGGGGAATAATAAAACAGTCCCCGGCACGAAAAGTTCTAGCTCCCTGTGTTTCATGTTCGATTATTATGGAACCCTCGAGCACGATCATGAATTCATCGACGGGGTAGGGCCCCGCTACCATTACGTGGGGTGTGCAATCCCAGACACCCGTTGTTAAATGGCCGTCGGCCGAATCGAAATATGTGTGGGCCGTTTGTAAAGGACTACCGGACTGAAGCTGTTCAGCAGGAATAGGGTCCCAGGGTTGTAAACCGGTTTCGGAATCTCCATTGCGATCGTACTTGATGACTGTCTGATCTGGCATGGCGTTACCTCTGAATAAAGTTATTTGCCCAGTAGTTTCTTTACCTGGGCGCTCGCGATGATGCGATGATTCCTGACATATTCTTCGTGATGATCCTCGACCCTGGATAAATCGTATACATAGTTAACCATCGTGCCAAGCGATCGCTCCATGCCCTTGTCCGAGGGATTGCCGAGGATATTGATGCGTTCCAGGACCGCGCCGTTCTTGAGATGAAAGCGTGCCACGGGGTCGAGCGGTTCATTACGACCGTTTTTCTGCTCCAGCAAGTAGACCGTCGCGAACTTTTCGAGATCGTTGCGCTGGTTTTCGTCAGCCTCCGCATCAAATTCCGCGAGCAAGGCGCTAATGTCATCTCGTTCCTCCGCTTGCAATTCGAGCCAACGCCGAAGACCCGATACGGGTGAAATCGTGGAAAAGGTTTTCAATTGTGGAAAACGCAGTTTCAAGCTGGTCGCAACCTGCTTGATCAGGAAATTGCCGAATGAAACACCAGCCAGGCCGCGATGGCAGTTCGAAATGGAGTAAAAAATTGCGCAGGAAGGATTCTCTGGTGCCTCGGTGCCAGGGTCGCGATGCAGGATTTCCCCGATTCCCCGGGGGATCTGGTCGGTGAGGGCGACTTCGACGAATACCAGCGGCTCGTCTTCCATGGATGGATGGAAGAAACCGTAACAATACCGATCGGCGGGCTCAAGACGACTGCGCAGTTCCGACCAGCTTTCAATTTCGTGCACGGCTTCGTAAGCGATGATCTTTTCCAGGATATGCGCGGGCGTAGTCCAGTCGAGCGGTTCCATTAACAAAAACCCGCGATTAAACCAGGCGTTGAAAAGGTGGTGAAAATCGGTGTCGATCTTCTTCAGTTCCGGGTTTTCCCGGATCGCCGCAAGCAAGTGTTCCCGCATCTTGACCAGGCGCCGGGTACCCCCCGATACCAGGTTGATGCGTCTTAACAGTTCCTGGCGTCCCGGTTCAGCGGCGGCCGTTACACGCAACAGGTTTTCAGCGGTGGAATCTTGTGCATAAGCCCTGGCCGCCGCCTCTATGTCATCTGCGTCTACGTCGTACTCGGTGCGCAACAGGTTGAAAAAATCGAGGCGCTCAGCTTCGTCCAGTATCTCGTAGGCGTTTAAAATTCGTTCGGCAAGCAACACGCTCGAATACTCACCATCCGAATTCATCATCATCCGACATAAGGAATCGATGGTTTCGGTTTCCTCCTTGAATAAATGTTTACGTAACGCCGAAGGCGTCCATCGATCTATTCGCAGTGAAGGCATTAAATCCTGGAAGAATTGCATACTGTTTGCCACGGTCTGGTAATTCGGCGAAGTTTAACCGATTGAGGCCTTTTGTAACCGTTTCAAAGTCTCAGAAACTGAATTTAATTTGTGGTTGAGCGTTCCAGGCGGCTGGGTTAATGAAGAGGGAGCACAGCCCGGTCAGGATGATGAAATTACAATTGTTTGGCTTCCGCAGCGTTAGAGCAGGAGCCCCAAATAGGTTTGGAAATACTCGACTAGCCGAAACCTATTCAATGGGCGCCTTACTCGTAAATGACTTCTGCGGTAAAGTTAATCGTCGTGTCATCGTAATTCAAATGCGATTTGAGTGCCTGCCAAACCGACTCGGAATTTATGATTCGAACGTGATCGGTATGCTTTGTAACCAGTAGCTTGGTCAAGGGGTAAGTATCACAAAACCGGGCGGAATCGGAAATTGAGCTCTCTGCATCCGATTCATCGTGGGCGATTACAGTGACGTCACCATAGCGGGCCAGGTTTGTCGCCAGCTCAAGTCTTTGATATTCGCCGCGATAAATCTTGGAGAATCGGTTTGCGTATTGCTTGATCAAATCGGCATGGAGCTTCAGCTTGACCAGTTTCTTCAGGAAGTAAAGTTTGTAGTTAAATATGGGTGCGATTAAAAATAAGGCCAGGTCCTTGACCAGGGCCGGGCGCGCATTGGCAATGGCGATACAACCGGTTGAATGTCCAACCAGTGCGCAAAGCCCGTCACTGGATGTCTTAACATAATTTAGTACGTCATTGGTGGTGGTGATGGACTGATGCAGTGTTGCGGGTTTGGTTTCGCTCAATCCATGCCCCAGGTGATCAAAAGCCAGCGCCGTGAAGCCGCATTCGGCCAGTCCACGCATCAAAGGGAAAAACTGGTGTGCGCCTCCGCCCCATCCGTGCACGAAAACGACCGTGGGACCTCTGCCCGTTTTATAGGTCTGGATATTGCCATCCCTGGTTTTCATTACAAACTGCTCGAAGCCGCGTGGCAGTCGCACGGTTTTAATTTCCTCTGTTTTCGGGACAAACAGCATGGCGTCGATTTTATCGTTGGTCCAACCGGGAACAAACTTGTCGAGCAAGTCAGCCTTGGTTTTGGCAAACGTCGACAACAGGTTGCCAACCCTGGAAATGACCGGTAAGGAAGTGATTTTTTCCATTGATTCTGCGCTCTTTTATTATGTTGAACTTATTCTCAAAATTTTAGCTGATTTCGGGGTCGAGGCGGTCGACCGGGGGAGTAAATAAGTCACATCAAATGCTTAAAAATGCAGCGATGACGCATTTTGTGACGTGGGTTTATCTGGGTTTGTACTATCAGAACGGGCTTTATACTAGAGCCCGGCAGGCTCACGATAACCGGTTAAAACGCCGCGAGTATTTAGTATTGGCACGCGACAGCGCTCGGCAAGCTGATCCATCTCGTCACGATGGAGTGCTTGCAGATGGTTAAGTACGGCGAGTATCGCAACTTCGGCCGCTAAACCGCTACCATCGTCAATTTTCACCGCTATGCCAAGTCCCTGGTCCCTAAGCATGGCGGTGTAAACGCCATCGGCCCCGGTTTTAACGATGACCCTGCGCCCGGTTAACTCCATGATCTGGGTGCAAAGCCTGTCCGTGCCCGCGACCATGAAAGGGTGGGATGCCATTGCCGTGGTAATACGATCGACCGCGCTACCCCGCGCGGTTGGAAGGTCGTCCGGTACCGCTATCCGCGCGAAAGCAGTAGCTATAGCCTTTAGCGGCATCGCGATCACCGGGATACCACAGCCATCGCGGCTCCAGGGTAGGCTGCGCATATCCATGCCTGCCAATTCGCCCAGTACATCGAACCAGCGTTGTTGAGCGGGATGTTCGCGTTCGATATAACCGTGGGTATCTTCGTCGAGGAATCGGGAAATCGTCAGCATCCCGGTATGTTTACCCGAACAATTGTTGTGAATTCTGCCGGGAGCGATATGGTTGATGAGTAAGGATTCGGCAGTTTTAGCGTGCAGCGGGGCATGTGCACCGCATTCCAGCGCATCTTCATCGAGCTTGATGCGTGCCAGCCAGCTTTGCACGGTATCGGTATGCGCGGTTTCGGCATTGTGTGAGGAACAGGCCAGCGCGATTTCAGCATCAGTGAGTTGAAAGTGATCTGCGGCGCCGGATTCGACAAGCGGCAGTGCCTGTAGTGGCTTGATCGCAGAACGCGGGTAGACCAGGGCATCCACCTCGCCCCAGGCTTGAACCAGGCGCCCCCCGGGATCGCAAACCGCAATCGCGCCTCGGTGACGGTTCTCGATGACTTCACCGCGCAGGGTATTAACCAGGACGGGATTACTCAATTTCTGGATACCCTGGGCCAAAGCACTGGAAACCAGTCCTCGCGCAGTTTCTGACCGTCGATCATATCGTGCCCGGGGTAGGGCGGGGAGGTTCTTCCCGGGCGTTCGGTATAATGCCCGT
>JARFPR010000437.1 GCA_029288195.1 Gammaproteobacteria bacterium
TGCTCACGGTCGAGCACGATTGCTGTTATCGCATCGATATCGGCCGCGTCCATACCCAGTACGTGGCTGGCGACCTGGCGGTGGACAACTTCGGCGGTTATATCCGCATTATAGGGCGATACCTGGCCCCAGCCCTCGTCACCTTCATCGGTACGAACCCGCACCAGCGTAACGTACTCGGTGGCAAAGGTTTCGACGCTGGTAATGAGCACCTGAGCTTGGCCTAGAGTCCGTCCAGCGCCTGCTTCAGGTCGGCAATCAGGTCCTCGGCCGATTCAAGCCCGGCCGACAGGCGCACCAGGCCGTCGGTAATTCCGGCAGCCATGCGTTCTTCCCGGGGCATGTCGGCATGTGTCATGGTGACCGAGTGTGTGACCAGTGACTCGACCGAACCCAGGTTTTCCGCCAGGCTCCAGAGTTGCAGGGTATCCATCAGTTGCTTACCCGCTTCGACCCCGCCATGAACGTCAAACCAGAGCATCGAGCCATGGCCGCTGGCCTGCCGGTCGGCCAGTTCTTTTTGCGGGAACGATTCCAGTCCGGGATAGCAAACGCGATCGACATTGGGGTGGGTTTCGAGGAACTGCGCAATCTTGAGTGCATTAGCCGACTGTGCCTCGATCCGGGTGCTCATGGTTTTAATACCCTGCAGCGTATAAAACGCGACCATTGGCGTCATGTTGCTGCCAAGGCAGTTACGCACGAACATGATTTGCTCGAGATGCTCCTGTTTGGCGGCGCTAATAGATCCGCCGACGCTGACGTTATGACCTTCCATGAACTTGGTAGTGCTGTGCAGGGTGATATCCGCACCGAGCTCAAGCGGACGCTGGTAGAAAGGCGTCAGGAAAGTATTGTCGACCACGTGTGGAATTCCGGCGGCCTGCGCTACTTCGGAAACTGCGGCAATATCAGTGAGCTTCAGGGTCGGGTTGGCCGGCGATTCGGTAAAGATCAATTTGGTGTTTTCGCGAATCGCGTTTTGAACATTCGCCGGATCGGAGGTATCGACAAAACTGCATTCCAGGCCCCATCGGTTCAATACCTTGGTGGTTACGCGATGGGTCCCACCATAGACAACATCCGACAGGATTATATGCTCGCCGGAGCCGACCATTCCCATGATGGTGCAACTGGTGGCGGCCATGCCGGTGGCAAAGCAGAGACTGCCAACACCGCCTTCGAGCGCGGTAATCTTTTCTTCCAGGGCGGTTACGGTCGGGTTGCCGGAGCGGCTATAGGAATATCCCTTTGCCAGGTACTGATCGACCGATTCCTGAACATAGGTCGTGGTCTGGTAGATGGGCGTCAGGATGGCGCCGGTAACCGGGTCTGGTCTGACCCCGGCCCGTACTTCGCGTGTTTTAAAATGTCGATTGTCTTTGCCGCTCATTGGGTTCCCCGGTTATTGGTTCGCAAAGGAGGGCGATTCTAGCATTAGTAAGACAAATTAAAAAAGCAGAATACTACTGCTGGCGCTGATTCTGTCTATCTTGCAAAATGTGCTGCATGAGCATCGCTAATTATCCGGCCAGGGCCCACTCAACCTGTCCTCACGACTGTCCCAGCACCTGTGCCCTCGAGGTTGAACTGCTCGACGCCAATACCATCGGCCGGGTGATGGGTGCTCGCGATAACAGTTACACCGCCGGCGTGGTTTGCGCCAAGGTTGCGCGCTATGCCGAGCGCATCCACCATCCTGAGCGGCTTGGACAACCGCTGCGTCGACGTGGCGCCAGGGGCGAGGGCCGATCGGCATTCGAGGCAATTAGCTGGGAACAGGCGCTCGATGAAGTTGCCGAACACTTTGCCCGCGCGATGCAGCAACATGGTAACGAAACCCTGTGGCCCTATCACTATGCCGGCACCATGGGATTGATCCAGCGCGACAGTATAGAACTTTTTCGTAACCTGCTGCAGACATCGCGCCAACACTCGACTTTTTGCATCACGCTTGCGGATGCCGGATGGATCGCCGGTACCGGAGTGAAACGCGGCTCGGATCCGAGATCCATGGCGGACAGTGACTTAATCGTCATGTGGGGAGGCAACCCGGTCTATACCCAGGTCAATGTCATGCATCATGTAGCCCGGGCGCGCCGTGAGCGCAATGCCAAGCTGGTCGTGGTCGATCCTTATTACACCACGACGGCGAAGAAGGCCGACCAACACCTGATGCTGCGTCCCGGCACCGATGGGGCACTGGCCTGCGCGGTCATGCACCAGCTGTTTGCCGATGATCTGGTCGATCGGGAATACCTGGCGCGGTATTGTGATGTACCAACGGAACTCGAGGATCACCTGCAGTCGAGATCGCCTGCCTGGGCGGCTGGCATCACCGGTCTCGAAGCCAGTGAAATCATCGATTTTGCGCGGCTTTACGGCAACACGGAGCGCAGCTTCCTGCGCCTCGGATATGGCTTTACGCGCTCCCGTAACGGCGCTGCAAATATGCACGCGGCAAGCTGCCTGCCCGCTTTAACCGGGGCCTGGAGATATCCCGGCGGTGGTGCGCTGTATGCCAATGGTGGCATGTACGGGATCGATCAAACCGTCATCAAGGGGCTGGATGTGCTCGATACCAGCACCCGCGTGCTCGACCAGTCGCGTATCGGTGATGTGCTTTGCGGAAATCCGCGGGATTTGCAGGGAGGACCGCCGGTCACCGCCCTGCTGGTGCAAAATACCAATCCCGTGGTGGTGGCACCCGAGACCAGGAAAGTTATCCAGGGTTTTGCCCGCGACGATCTGTTCACCTGTGTGCACGAGCAATTCATGACCGAAACCGCCGCCATGGCCGATATCGTGTTGCCAGCCACGATGTTTCTCGAGCATGATGACTTTTACCAGGCCGGGGGGCATACCCACGTACAGGTAACGCGCGGATTAGTGTCACCCTTTGGCGAGTGTCGCAGCAACCATTGGGTGTTGGCTCAACTGGCCGACAGACTGGGTTTCGAGCATGCAGGGTTTCAACAGCAAGCACGCGAGCTGATCGATGAAAGCCTGCGACTCAGCGGACTTCCCGACGAAAAAACGCTGTTTCAGAAGCATTGGGTGGATTGTGCGCCTGAATTCAAAACCA
Organism: Gammaproteobacteria bacterium; assembly: GCA_029288195.1. Taxonomy (GTDB): domain Bacteria; phylum Pseudomonadota; class Gammaproteobacteria. The sequence goes on from JARFPR010000437.1 coordinate 3,086, forward strand.
GTAACTTTCTCGATGGATTTGAAACCCCGGACAAGCGTTTTCATTTCAAACCGGACTGGAGCCGGGTCGGACCCAGTTTCGAGCTGATGCCTGAATTACCGGACTATATGCCGGTAGGAAATGATATTGATCCACAGCACCCATTTCGCCTGGTAGCCGCGCCCGCGCGGCAGTTTCTGAATACCAGTTTCACCGAAACTGCGACTTCGCAAAAGGCTGAGCACAGGCCGACCCTGATGTTGCGGGCCGAGGATGCCGCACAGCATGAAATTAAAGATGGAGGCCTGGTCAGGGTAGGCAACCGCCTGACCGATATCCTGCTGCATGCAAAAATCTTCGATGGTATGCAGCCCGGAGTCGTGATTATCGAGAGCATATGGCCGAACCGGGCTTTCATCGAAGGACTTGGCGTTAACGCACTGGTGTCGGCCGAACCGGGTTTACCGAACGGTGGAGCGATATATCACGATACCGCGGTCTGGATAAAACCTGAAACGGGGAAGATAGTATGAATCAGCATGAGAAATTAAACTATGTCGAGTATCCAGCGCGAGATCTGGCGGCCACGAAGACCTTTTTTACAAAAGTTTTTGGATGGGGGTTCGAGGATTTTGGTCCCGACTACTGCGCTTTCGCAGGACAGGGCCTCGATGGAGGGTTTTATCGCTCCGAGCTATATTCAAGCACCTTGAGTGGTGCTGCATTGCTGGTGTTTTTCAGTGACGACCTCGAGGCCACTCAGCAAAAGGTGGAGCAGGCCGGGGGACGAATTGAAAAGCCGATATTTGACTTTCCCGGCGGGCGCCGATTTCACTTTAGCGAACCCAGTGGTAACGAGTTCGCGGTCTGGACCGACAAAGCGGAAACTTTGTATGCATGAGCTGCATATTTCTCTGACCGCAGTCGGCTATTAGCTGGCATGGAGAAATTCATTGATCTGGTCAGGGAGTCAGCCGCGTTCAGCCTGCCTGATTTCAATCAATTAAGGCACCAGGCAATCGACCTGGCCTCACAGGTAGCGATTGGCCGTTCCGCATTCCTGGATAAGTACGAGGTGCAATCCGAACTGGAATACAAACAGCAGTCGATGCGGGATAACCACATCATGTATCACGCGCATATCGGCATGAACGATATTGAAGCCACCGCGCAATCGATCAGCAGTATTCATCACCAGTTGTCAGCGCAGGGATTTCGACTCGATCGCGCCGGCTATGCTATCGACCGGCGCATGGGATTGCCCGCGGAAACCCGCTTAGCCGCGGCAGCGGAAACCGGACCCATGCTCACGCGGGAAGCAGACTGGCATAGTATCGCGCAATCGGCACCGATTCAGCCGCACCTGGGAGATTTCATGATCGGCCAGCCGGCGTCGGTCGCCAATACCGTTCAGGCCCTGCGCATCGGCTGTACCACGATTGGCAACCTGTCCCAGTTCTTTACCTTTGAAGCTCCCGGCTGGAACGACACCGCGGCAACCGCGGCACAAACCTACCAGGCGATGGCACTGCTGGGGGAGTTTCGCAGCCAGGGTGCCATGCTGCATTCCTACCTGGAAGACGGGTATGGCGCGTTGTTCCAAAATTGTTCTACGGTCGCAGCCTGGGCGATGCTGGAGCGATACATCGTTGAAGAGCTCATTGGTGCGCGCCTGACCCATTGTATCGGAGGATTGACTCGGGATCCGATCAAGCGCGTTGGCTGGGTGCTGGCGCTGCAGAAGATCCATCGAGGGGAACATGTTGGTTCGATGATTTACGGGGACACGCTTTCTTTCGGAGTTGAATTCGAGAAAAATCGCGCGCTCACGGCAGAGTACCTGTTGTGGGACATCCTGGCTCAAATACATGCACCCAGTGGTCACGCGGTATTACCACTTCCGGTGACCGAAGCCATCCGGATTCCTTCGGCCGATGAAATCATCGAGGCGCAGTTGTTTGGCCGCCAGGTTGAGGCGAGCGCGCGACGTCTCTATCCGCATGTTGATTTTTCGGCGGCCGAAAGCTTTGCTGAAACCGTTTGTCGACAAGGCAGTGATATTTTTCAGAATGCGCTGAATGGATTAGCCGAGATGGGCGTAGATACCGCTAATCCATTGCAAATGCTGTATGT
>JARFPR010000461.1 GCA_029288195.1 Gammaproteobacteria bacterium
CAGGCGACAGATCGCCTCTCCAATACCACTACTCGCACCCGATACCAGCACGATCGGGGAAGGCTGTTCCTTATTCACTAGCGGGCCCCCAGTTCATTCTTAATCGATTCGAGTAATTTATCCATCTGACGTGTCGAAACACCCGATGAAAAGCGGGCGATGTGTTGAATCGGCGGTGGTTCTGGCAGATCAACCTGGTCAATTTTCAAACCCCGGCTGTCACCCCGGCGCCCGCCCTGCTGGCGCTGTTCGAGCACACCCAGATTAACCAGCCCGATTCCCAGACCGCTGCGTACCGCGTTGACCATGCCCTCGATACTAGGACACTCGAACACCACGCGCAGACTGCAACCGATTTCGGCCAGCGCTTTCTCGGCCCAGGCCTTGTAAAAACAATCCTTGTGATAGGCCACGTAGGGAATCGGATGTTCGGAATCGAGCACAAAATCTTCCGCCTGCAACCAGACCACCTGCTGCTGGCCCAGCAAATGATCGCCTTCGAGCAACTCGGATTCAAACACTTCTATCAGCGCCATGTCGATTTCGCCCGTACGCAACCAGCGCACCAGTTCGGGGGTATGGGCCACGCGCGAGGTCAGTGCAACATTCGGAAAACCGGTGGAAAAGCTCGACAGGATTTGCGCCATCCCGGGGGCGCTGATGTCCTCGGTAATCCCGAGGCGCAGCTCACCGGCGAGGTCGCTCTGGTGAAAGCTGGCGTAGGCTTCGTCATGCAGTTTGACCAGGCGCTGCGCATAGTCGAGCAATTTCTCACCGTCAGCGCTCAAGTTCAGCTTGCCGTCCGCGCGTGCAAACAGGCTGCGGTTAAGCTTGCGCTCGAGGCGCTTCATTTTATGACTGACCGCCGACTGGGACAGGTTCAGCCGTTTCGCAGCACGAGTAATACCGCCGGATTCGGCAATTGCGGTCAGGGCGCGCATGGAGTCGATATCAAGTGCGGACATTATGACAAATTTCGATGGAAGTTATGAAAATATATCGTTTTGTTCATGAAGACACAATCGGTATATTCAACACTTCGAATAATACGCAACGTCCCAATGACCCAGTACAAGAACCTTTTTCAGCCACTCGAGCTACGCCATCGCACCCTCGACAACCGAATCGTCTTCGGCGCGCACACGGCCAACATGTCCGACCTGGGCCTGCCGGGGGAACGTCATCGTGCTTACTACGAGGAACGCGCTATCGGCGGTGCAGCAATGATCGTGGTCGAGCCGATGCCAGTTCATGCAACCGCGGTTCTGACCCGGGGGAACTTCCGCCATTGCGACGATGAAGTCGTTCCCCATTTCCGCAAGATTACCGAAGCCGTACACGCGCATGGCACCACTATCCTGCAGCAGCTTTACCATGTCGGTCAGCATGGCGACTCCGATTTGTCGTTTATGCCGCACTGGTCGCCGTCAGGACTCGCGTCCTATCATGACTCCGACGGCAGCCATGCAATGCGCGAGAGCGAAATTCTCGAGGTAATCGACTGTTTCACCCAGGCCGCAAAGCGCTGCCAGGCCGCCGGTTTTGACGGCGTCGATATCTTCGCCGCCTATCACAGCCTACTCGACCAGTTCTGGTCCCCGTGGTCGAACAAACGCGACGACCGCTGGGGCGGCTCGCTCGAAAATCGCTGTCGCCTGTCGCTGTCGATTATCAACTCGATCCGAGATGCCTGTGGCGAAGATTTCATCATCGGCATGTCGATCGGTTATGCCGACAACACGCCCTTCGTCATGACGCTCGAAGATTTCCAGCAAGTCATCTTGCTGCATGATCAAACCGCAAACCTCGATTACGTCTCCTGCGGTTCGGGAAACTACGTCGATTATGACCGCGTCATGCCAACCTTCGTCCACGGCGAAAAACAGGGTGTGCCGCTCGCCGCCGCGCTCAGGCAGGTTGTCAAACATGCCAGGGTCACGGCCGAAAGCCATATTCGTACCCCGGAAAATGCCGATTACACGATCGCCAGCGGTGATTCGGACCTGGTCTCGATTGTGCGCGGCCAGATTGCCGATCCGCACCTTGTGAACAAGGCGCGCGAGGGTCGAGCCGACGATATCCGCGGCTGCATATCCTGCAACCAGATGTGCTGGGGGCGGCGTTCACGCGATTTCTGGATTTCGTGCCTGATCAATCCCTCCGCAGGTCGTGAGTTTGAATGGGGCGGGGATCGTTTTGACAAGGCTAGTACCGTTAAAAAAGTGCTCGTCGTCGGTGGCGGACCCGCGGGCATGGAAGCCGCGCGGGTTGCCGCGGAGCGTGGCCACCAGGTGACGTTGTGCGAAGCCCTGGGTGACCTCGGTGGACAATTTCGCCTGGCCGGTCTGGCACCACGTCGCGGCCAGATCACCGAGCTGATGGGCTGGTACCTGCGCCAGCTCGAACAACTCGGCGTCGAAGTACGCTACTTCTCCCCGTTGGACGAACAGGATATTGCCGAGTTCGGTGCCGACGAGGTCGTACTCGCGACCGGCTCGATGCCGGATGGGCTGGCGAAACAACGCTGGTTGCCCGAGGCCGACGAACTGCCGGGCTTAAACCATGGCAAGGTATTCTCCTGCGAAGAGGTGTTCCGCGATCAGGCCGAGCTGGGAAAAGCGGTCATCGTCATCGATGAAGGCGGCAACTGGCGCGGCACCGGTACTGCCTGGTACCTGGCCGATAAAGGGCACGAAGTTTCCATTGTCACGCCCGACCCGATGGTCGGTAAAGAACTGGTGCGCACCACCTCCGATATCCAGATCCGCACTAGCCTGGCGAAGCTCGGCGTAAAATTCATCCTGGAATCTGTAGTTTCACAATGGCACGGCGACCGTGCCGAAATTCGTTCACTGCTCGACGGATCGGACACCACTATCGAGGCTTCGTCCATTGTTACTGCCACCACCAACACCGTGTACAACGAGGTCGAACTCGCGTTAAGCGAAACCGAGGTCAAATTCCATCTGGCGGGTGATGCCGCAGCTCCCCGTTCGGCTCCCTACGCATTTCACGATGGCCGCAAAATCGGCCTGGTACTATAAAGACGATGGCGACCAGACGCAGAAGACAGGGTGGCAGCGCGGCACGGCGTGCAGCGGTGGCGAGTGCCGCGATCGTGCATCACCCGGAGATCAAGCGTGGCATTCCGATCATGGAAGTCACCAACCAGGAAGGCGTGGAGCTGATCCATGATTTCGCGATGCGGGTCGCCGAGCAAATTGGTTGCGACTTCCAGGATCCCGAATCGCTCGACTACTGGCGCCAGACCGGGGCCGAGATTGACGGTGAGCGAGTCAGGATCGGGCGCGACGAATTGCTCGAGCTGATCGGCAAGATTCCCTCGTCCTACGTCCATCATGCGCGCAACCCGGAGCGTTCGGTGCGCGTCGGTGACGGACACGCGGTGGTGTCACCCTCTTACGGCGCACCCTTCGTGCGCGACATGGAAGGCGTGCGCCGTTATGCCACACTCGAAGATCTCAACAACCTGCAAAAACTCAATCACATGGCGTCAACGGTGCATATCGCCGGTGGCACCATCGTCGAACCGGTCGATATTCCGGTACCGCATCGGCACATGCACATGGCTTACAGCGGTTTGAAATACTCCGACAAGCCCATCATTGGTAACGTGACCGCACGCGAGCGCGCCGAGGATACAGTCGACATGATGAAGCTCGTCTTCGGTGAGGAGTTTGCGACCAACAACACGGTCACGACCTCGCTGATCAACGCCAATTCACCGCTGGTCTGGGACGAAACCATGCTCGACGCACTCAAGGTTTACGCGATGAATAACCAGGCGGTGATGTGCTCGCCGTTTTCGATGGCGGCCGCGAGCACCCCGGCAAGCAATGTCGGCACGGTCGGCGTTGTGCTGGCCGAGGCACTGATGGCAATGGCGATGACGCAGATTATCCGTCCCGGCGCACCGATGCTGTTTGGCGTGCCGGCGATGACAGTAGCACTCAACAGCGGCGCACCGGTGCACGGCTCGCCGGATTCAGCGATGGTGCAGTTCCTGTCGAGCTCGATGGCGCGTTATTACAAGTTACCACACCGTTCGATCCTGAATGTGGCGACTTCCAAATCGGGAGACATGCAGGCTGCCTACGATTCAATGTGGGGATTGTTCCCGAGCATGCTCTCGGATGCCAACTGGTTGACCATGGCGGGCGGCATGCTCGAAGGCGCGCTCACCGTCGGTTACGGCAAGACCATGATCGATTTCGAACAGCTCGACGCATTTTATCACTTCCTGCAGGGCCCTGATTTCAGCGATATCGAAGAAGTCTTCGAAGCTGCCAAACGCGTCGGGCCCGGTGGGCACTTTCTGGGTGAAACACATACTCTCAACAGCAATCTTTTCATTTTCGATTCACAGCACAACAATTCCTACGAGCAGTGGGACGCCGACGGCCGGCTCGACAGCGAAGCGGTCGGCGTGCGCAAGGCAAAACAGTGGCTTAAAAAATACGAACCCCCGCCCATCGATGAAGCACTTGACGAGGCACTGCTGGACTATATCGAACAGCGCAGTCGCGAGATTCCGGACAAATGAAGAGAGCAGCAGACTAAATACATGCAAAGCCGGGCGCAAACCGCTACACTGCGCCACCCTTTGACCCAGGCACACATCGATGTCTACCGATCCTGTCACCAGCTTTTCGCAAATAGCGTTGAAACCAACGCTATTAAAGGCCTTAAACGCTGTCGGCTACGAATTGCCCACGCCGATCCAGGCACAAACTATTCCGCTGCTGCTGGAAGGCAGGGATGTACTTGGGCAGGCGCAAACCGGCACCGGTAAAACCGCGGCCTTTGCACTTCCAATCCTTTCGAATCTCGAGCTGAAACAAAAGGAGCCACAAGTACTGGTGCTGACGCCGACCCGTGAACTGGCGATACAAGTTGCCGAAGCCTTCAAGACTTACGCATCGCAGATAAAAACTTTTCACGTGTTGCCAGTCTACGGCGGGCAGGAATACGCAACCCAGCTACGTGCATTGCAACGCGGTGTGCATGTCATTGTCGGTACCCCGGGACGTGTCATGGATCATATGCGTCGCGGCAATATCAAACTCGATCGAATGAAAACCCTGGTGCTCGACGAAGCCGATGAAATGCTGCGCATGGGCTTTATCGACGATGTCGAATGGGTGTTGGAGCAATCCCCTAAACAGCGCCAGATAGCGCTGTTTTCCGCAACCATGCCGGCACCCATCCGCAAAATTACACAACGCTACTTGCGCAATCCTGCGGAAATTACGATCAAGGTAAAAGCCACGACTGCGGAAACGATACGTCAGCGTTACTGGCCAGTAACCGGCACCCATAAGCTGGACGCGCTGACACGCATACTCGAAGCCGAAAGTTTCGATGCGATGCTGGTGTTTGTGCGCACCAAAACAGCGACGCTCGAAGTTGCGGAAAAACTTGAAGCACGAGGTTATCGTGCCAGCGCTCTCAACGGTGACATCGCACAGAAAAACCGCGAACGTATCATCACCCAACTAAAAGCAGGCAAGCTGGATATTCTGGTTGCGACCGATGTCGCGGCTCGCGGCCTCGACGTCGACAGGATCAGTCACGTCATCAATTATGATATTCCGCACGATACCGAAGCCTACGTGCATCGTATCGGTCGCACCGGACGCGCGGGCCGCCAGGGCGACGCAATCCTGTTTGTCGCCCCGCGTGAAAACCGGATGTTGCAGGCAATCGAAAAGGCCACCCGCAAGCAAATCGAACTGATGGAATTGCCTTCGACAGATATGGTCAACAACCGACGCATCGAGAAATTCAAGCAACGCATCAGCGATACCATGGCCGAAGCAGACCTCAGCCTGTTCAAGGGACTGATTGAGCAGTATCAACAGGAACAGCAGGTCGACACGCTCGATATAGCCGCGGCCCTGGCGAAACAGATGCAGGGTAGCGCGCCATTTTTATTATCCGGTAAAGCGGTTGGCAAACCTGTAGGTGAAGTGGATAGAAGTGATTCCGTCGCTGGCAGAAGGCCTCGCCGGAAGCAACCACGAGATGCTTCGGAGGGTTCGGCAAGGCCGCGACGGGAGCAACCGGATTCGAGAGAGCAGGCTATCGAAAAGGGAATGGACCGCTTTCGTATTGAAGTCGGCCATCAACACAAGGTGAAACCCGGTAACATCGTCGGTGCGATCGCCAACGAGGCCGACATCGACAGCAAATACATCGGGCGCATTAATATATTCGAGGAATACAGTCTCGTTGACTTACCCGAAAACATGCCCAAAGAATTGCTTCGCGAGCTGAAGAATGTCCGGGTGGCGGGTCAGCGCCTGAGCATGACGCAGCTTAGAGGCAGAAAGAGAAACGACAGTCGAGGACCGTCTGCTGTGAAACCTGCCCGCAGCAAACCCAAAACCAGGCACCGGGATCAAAAGAACAAGGGCAAGCCCAAGCACGCAAGGCAGCGCTAGGGGCCACTGCGGCGAGGGCTGTAGTGACACTCGCTTGCTAAACTGCCTACCCCGGGCTTAGTTGCGACGGTCCCTCGAGACCAGCAATTTGTGCCAGGGCATGATTCAGCAACACCTCTGCAATTACCCGACCCTTCGCAGGGGTAGCAAGCGTTGCCTGACCGAATACACCCGAACGCGACCACAGCCCCTGGCCTTTGCTACGCGTCAATCTACCCTCGCCCTCAGCGCCATCGTCGAGCGCAAGGCTCATATCCACTACTTCGGGTGCAATATGCAACATTAAAGAGGTTTCATGTTCATCGGCGTGCGACCCGTATTGCTGCTCGAGCAAATCGTCGGGCAACGATTGCATTGCCTGGTCGAGATTCAAGTACTCCAGCGCGATGCCCTGATCCAGCAATTGTTTAGCCTCGGCGAGCGGGCGCAGTGTCGACAACCCGGTATTAACAATGTAAAAACGTGACAATCCAAAACTGGCCAGGCTGGTACAGGTGTCGACAATAACATCGCGCGCGGTTTCGCTGCGCAAACTGATGGAACCCGGGTACTCGATGAATGCGGGATAAAAGGACGCGTTGATCAAGGGCGCGATGACCACCGGTAGTCGTTGCCTGATCTCCTCCGCCAACCAGGTTGCGATGATGGCATCGTTATTAAGCGGTAAATGCGGACCATGCTCTTTCGCTGCCGCACCGAGGGGGATAACCAAAACCGGATTGTTCACAAACCACTGCTCTGCTTCGATCCAGCTAAGCATTTCAAGCTTGACTCCGCACTTCATCTTTTTCTATAACTGTCCGGGTAACCGAGTTGATTTAACCCGATGATAACCCGAGGTAAAACTTAATACACATCGGTGATCAATGCGTTTATCCTGCCACGACTTGTATCGACGGCTGTGCAGGTGCTACCACCGGCTGTTTTCGATTAAGGTTGATAAAACAAATACAGATTTATGGATCAGAAAAGCTATTCAGCCTGGAACCCCGGTATCGAATCGGAAATACCCCCGGCCTATCGGCAGCTCGAAACTATTTATAATCCGGCAAACGTGTTCACCACGCTGGCCGAAGTCAATGAACTCGCGGTAGAAACCGGGCTAAGCCCGGAAGAACTGATCGGCTTTCGCCCACATCGGCTGGTTTTGCATGAACTGATTGTGCGCATTACCGCGGACATCGTTGTTCTCGAAGGCGAGTATGAGGAAGACCTGGGCATCAATTTTCGCACCATCGCCCGAAAGATATTTAGCAAGTATGTCATTCCCAACCTGATGCAGATCGAGCATAGCTTTGAAACCATGCGTACCAAGGTCGAGGATATGACCCTGCAGGAACTCGAGACTGCGCTGGTCCAAAAAACGTCGGCAGCTAGCGCGAAGCCATCATTCTGGTCTCGTTTCTCGGCTTCCAAACCAAAATCCTCCCCAACACCGCAAAGCCGGCAGGAGCGCGAGTTCGAGTTGATCAACAACTACAAGCAGCGCGGCCTCAACGCAGACGACAAATTATCGCAAGCTGTCTATCGAAGTTTATATCGAGTCCTGGGGTCGATCGCGACAACTCGTGGCTTCATTGGCAACGATCCTGTTTATCTAAAGAACATCTGCGTCAGGCATGCCTGCAATTATCTCGGCAGTCGTGAAATTGGCAGCAAGGTCGGTAAACTGGTAAACGAAGCCATTACCAACGAGGGATACGAGCGCATAGCAGATGCCGAAAAACCGATTTTAATCAGTCTCAAGGG
>JARFPR010000466.1 GCA_029288195.1 Gammaproteobacteria bacterium
GAACAATTTATTACTTCATATGACAGCTGAATCGGCACGAGTCACTATCGGGTGGCGGGAATGGGCGGCATTACCGGACCTGAATCTACCGGCGATCAAGGCCAAGATCGATACCGGAGCCCGTACCTCCGCGCTGCACGCTTTTCTGATCGAACCCTATGCACGGGACGGGGTCGATATGCTCCGTTTTATGATCCACCCGATACAGCTCAATCAGCAACTCGAGGTTGAATGTCATGCCCCGGTTTTCGACTTTCGCGAAGTCACCGACTCCGGTGGGCATCGCGAAATGCGCTACGTCATCCAAAGTAAAGTGGCCATCGGGGGTATCGCCTGGCCTATTGAGATGACCCTGACAAACCGTGATACTATGCGCTTTCGAATGCTGCTGGGGCGCCGGGCTATGGAGAACCGATTCGTGGTTGATCCAGGCGCTTCCTATGTCAATGGTAAATTAAAACCGCGTAAGCTTTACGGGTTATAGACGGATATTCAAATGAAAATTGCGCTTCTTTCGCGAAATCGAAAGTTATATTCATCACGACGTATTATCGAAGCCGCAGAGGAGCGCGGTCACAAGATCATCGTCATTGACGTGCTGCGAGCCTATATGAATATCGCGGCCCACAAACCCTCGATTCACTACCGCGGCGAAGTACTCGAAGGCTTCGATGCAGTCATACCCCGCATCGGCGCATCGGTTACCGCTTATGGCCTTTCCGTTTTGAGGCAGTTTGAAATGATGGGCGTGGTAGCACTGAACGAATCGGTAGCCATCGGACGCTCACGCGATAAGCTGCGTTCGCTGCAATTGTTATCCCGCAGGGGCATTGGCATGCCGCTTACCGGTTATGCCAACAAGCCTGACGATATTAAAGACGTCATCAAAATGGTTGGTGGCGCACCCCTGGTCGTCAAGCTGCTGCAGGGAACCCAGGGCATTGGCGTGGTACTGGCGGAAACGCAAAAAGCAGCCGAAAGTGTCATCGAGGGATTCATGGGCGTCAAAGCCGATATCCTGGTACAGGAGTTTATCAAGGAAGCCGGGGGTTCCGACATCCGCTGCTTCGTTATTGATGGCAAGGTCGTCGCTGCCATGAAACGCCAGGCACCCCAAGGTGAATTTCGCTCTAACCTGCATCGTGGTGGAGCTTCCAGCCTGATTAAAATCACGCCCGAGGAACGCTCAACCGCGGTCAGGGCCGCACGCATAATGGGCCTGAACGTCGCCGGTGTCGACCTGTTGCGCTCCAATCACGGTCCCGTGGTGATGGAAGTCAATTCAAGCCCGGGGCTTGAGGGTATCGAGGGCGCTACCGGCAAGGATGTCGCCGGTTTAATCATCAACAATCTTGAAAAATTACAACCCGGCAAAACCAGGACACGTGGCAAGGGCTAATATGCAAGGGGCCATCGAGATTGCCGGGGTTACGATTCAGCCCGGCAGCCGACAATCGATCGATATCCCGTTACCCAGTTTCTACACGCATAGTAGTGTCAACATGCCGGTGCACGTGGTGCACGGTCGGCGACCCGGGCCGGTATTACTGGTCAGCGCGGCGCTGCATGGTGATGAAATCAACGGTGTCGAAATCATCCGCCGCCTGCTGTCGCACAAGTTTATCGATCGCATCAAGGGCACGCTGATCGCGATCCCGGTGGTTAATGTCTATGGCTTCGTTTCCAAATCACGCTACCTGCCCGACCGCCGGGATTTGAATCGATCGTTTCCCGGTTCCGAGAATGGTTCGATGGCGGCGCGTCTTGCTCACGTGCTGATGACGCAGATAATCCCCCATTGCACGCACATCATCGATTTACACACGGGGGCGGTCTATCGTGAAAACCTGCCGCAGATTCGCGCCAACCTGCAGGGTGAAGCGGAACTGGAAGCGCTGGCCCAGGCCTTCGGAGTGCCGGTTATACTCAATGCCAAACTACTCGAAGGATCCTTCCGCGAGGCTGCACACGCGAACGGCATCAGCGTATTGCTCTATGAAGCGGGTGAAGCCTTGCGCTTCGACGAAGTCGCGATCAGGGCCGGCGTCAAGGGGGTGCTCCAGGTGATGAGAGCACTCGGTATGCGAGCCAAAAGCAAAAAACCACGCAAATCAGGGGCCCTGGTCGCAAATACGACCCGTTGGGTAAGAGCCGCGCAAAGTGGAATCCTGCGTTCCCTGGTCGCAACCGGATCCAAGGTCGAAATCGGTGACCTGCTGGCCTACATCAACAATCCCCTCGGTGAAAATACCGAGGAACTGGTTAGTCCGGTATCAGGAATCATTATCGGTAAAACCAATCTGCCGCTGGTATTCGCGGGTGAGGCTCTTTTTAATATTGCCAGTTACGAAGCCGTTGACCGCGTAGCGGAAAATATCGATGCCTATCACGAAGAACTCGACCCCAGCACCGACGAACTGCTAAGCGACGAACCCCCGCTGGTCTAGTTACATCACCACTGTCCATCCGCAGCGTCGAGCTACTGAATCCAAATTAATAAAGGCAAGTGTGTTTCTCACTACTTTGGGTGAAGAAACACCTCGAGGTCATTCCCGCGTAAGCGGGAATCTTGTAATGTGCCACCATTAAAAGATCCCGGATAAGTGCTTCGCACTTTCCGGGATGACGCACTGAGGCGTCACTTTTGCGAGCTTCTCCCCGAGGTGGCTCCAAGGTTGGTAGGCAACCGATAAAGCCCCCCGTGACGTAAAGACTGGGTGCCGAAAAAGTATTGATTTTGAAGGGTCAGGCGGCATGGATGCCGCCCGTGGCGAGTCGAGACAGGGACGTCGAGTCTCGCCTTGCCCTTTAAAATCAATACTTTTTCGGGAAGTCGCAGGCCACCCAGTCAGTTGCAAGGGCCTTCCTCGGTTGCATATGATTGAAGTAATGTCGGAGTGCACCGTACTGGTTAGGGATTAGAATGACGGGATATTGTCAGGCGGCTTCGGGGACGGGGCGTTGGACGGGTTCTTCGCGGATTGGCCAGTGCACGATCGCGGCGAATATTCCGAGCGCGACGCCGAGCCACCAGACGACATCGTAAGAACCGGTCGCGTCATAGAGAAAGCCTCCCATCCAGACTCCAAGAAAGGAGCCTACCTGGTGGGAGAAGAAAACGATACCACCGAGCATCCCCAGGTAACGGGTACCAAACATAACCGCGACCAGCGCATTGGTCGGGGCCACGGTGGACAACCATAAC
>JARFPR010000474.1 GCA_029288195.1 Gammaproteobacteria bacterium
CCGGGGTCTTGCAGTCAACTGGCGTAACCATGGTTACCAGGTTGGCCACCTTGTCCTGGTGCAGCGTGCTGTAGCAGAGGCTGAAAACGCCACCCTGGCAAATACCGAGGATATTGATCTTGTCGATACCATGGCGTTCGCGGATGACGTCGACACAGCGATCGATATAACCGTTGATGTAGTCGTCGAGCGTCAGGTACTTGTCGGCGCGATCCGGGTAGCCCCAGTCGATCAGGTAGACGTCCTGCCCGGTATCCAGCAGCCCCTTGATAGTGGAACGATTTTCCTGGATATCGGCCATGTAAGGACGGTTAACTAACGCGTATACGATCAGGGTAGGGATCTTGTTTTGCACCACACCGGTCGACGGCTGGTAGCGATACAGCTTGAGCTTGTCCTCGGCATAAATTTCTTCACGCGGGGTGACGCCGGCGGAAATCTCGTCGCTATCGAGCAGATTCTTGACGCCCTTGCTCAGGTTCTGGTTGAACTGCACCAGTTCTTCGACCACCTGGTCGGAACGAAACGGAATATTATTCATCGCATCAGGCTCCTGCTTTGTTTCTGGTTACTTTGGCTTTCCTGGTGACCGCTTTTTTAGCGACCGCTTTCTTGCGGACCGGCGCCGCTTTGGCTGCTGGCGCTTTCTTCGCTGCGGGTACTTTTTTAGCGACAGCGGCTGATCTGGCTGCGGGTGCTGCCTTGGCTGTTGATGCAGGTTTGCGGTTAATTTGTGTCAACATCTCCTTGATTTCCTTAATCTCCTTTTTCAGGGCAAAGTTTTCACGGCGTACCTGCTGCAATCGCTCCTGCATGGTGTCGATTTCGCGAGTGTTCGGCAGGTTCATCGAGCGCAGGAAATCGTCGGCAATTTCACCATAGTGGCGACGCATGATCATCAGGCGGTTGACCATGTCGCCATACAAAGCCTGGTACTCTTCGCCCATCGCGAATTCAGCGTAATGTTCTTCGCTGACTTCAACCCAAAGGTCGTAGAGTTCACGTAGTGATTTCGGCACAGTGTCGCCGTCCAGCCCCAACAGTCGGTTTTGAAATCCCTGGATCGATTCGAGCGCAACACGCAGGAAGGCCTGGTTAAATTTGAGGTTTGATTCCTGGTAATCGAACGCTAGTTGCAGACCTTTTTGCTGCTTCTCCTGGGGTTCACGGAAATAGCCAACACCTGGCGCTTCCAGCACCCTTCCCAGCGGATCGATCATTTCACCGAGGTTGAAAACCGAGGTATTCATACCGGGCATTTGCCAAAAAGCCTGGTTCATGGGCGTTAGTTCGGCAACCATTTCCTGCCAGCTGGCATTCGGGGTAAACCATTGCTTCATGAAGTCGTTGACGCCGGTACCGTTGAATCCGGGCATTGCGCCAAACTGTTGCAGCGACTGTTTCATCTGCTCCAGCCATTGATTGATCGCTTCGACGGGATTTGCGCCGCTGCTCAGACCCTTGCTGACCTGCTCGGCCATGGCGAAATATTCCTTGCCCATATCCATGCATTTACGCATGGCTAATTCCATATCGGGTTGCGCCTTGCCTTCGCAGGCCTTGCGCCACAGATCGAAACTCTGTGCCCACAGCTCGGATTGACTGGCATTGCCACTGCCGCCTGTTTTAGCCATATCGCTCCAGGCATCGACAAACTGCTGCTGTGCCTTGAACCATTGATCGGCCCAGGAATTGTCTTCGCTCATGTTGGGTAACTCATTCAAATTTATAAAGAATTCGACCTTAGCACAGATTATTGTGCAGTGCAACAAAAATGCTTTCAAATAGGACTGGCGAGCAACAAAAAAGACGAGCATATTGCCCGCCTTGTAAAAGCTTAATTTATCCCAAGAATTTGAACGAACAGCGTGTTTAAAGCGCTTCAGGCGGTGCGAGACAAGGCGGAAACAGCCGAGAAAGCGCAGTGTACACGCAAGTACATGAGCATTTCTCGGCTGTTTCCAACGCGGTATCGTGCCACTTGAAGGGCTTAAAACATGTTGCTAGGTCATGTACATGCCGCCGTTGACTGGCAGGTTGGCCCCGGTCATGTAGGTATTTCGGTCGTCGGTCAGGAAACTGACGACGTAGGCGATTTCATTCGGTAATGCCATGCGTCCCATCGGCACCTGCTGGATTATGGCGTCACGCACGTCTTCCGGAATGGCATCGGTCATGTCGGTTTTGACATAACCCGGAGACACCGAGTTAACCGTGACACCCTTGGCCGCCAATTCCTGGGCTACGGCCTTGGTGAAACCATGCAATCCGGCTTTTGCTGCGGAATAGTTGGCCTGGCCAAACTGACCCTTTTGTCCGTTGACCGAAGAAATATTGACGATACGACCGAAGCCGTTTTGCGACATGCTTTCGACCACGTGCCGGGTGACATTAAAAGCCGAGTCAAGATTCGTGCGTAAAACCGAGTCCCATTGATCGGGTGTCATCTGGCGCAGGGTTTTATCGCGGGTAATGCCGGCGCAATTGACCAGGATGTCGACTGCACCAATAGTGTTTTCAACATCGTGCAACATTTTCTGGCTGGATTCGAAATCGCTGACATCGCAGGCAACGATTTCAAAATCATAACCGTCCTGCTTGTGTTTTTGCTGCCAGGTTTCAGCCAGTTCTTTTTCGGGAGGGAAGTATCCTGCGATGACCTTGCGGCCCTGGTCGGCCAGTGCCAGGCAGATCGCGGTACCAATCCCACCGGTTCCTCCAGTGACGAGTGCAATTTTCTGATTATTCATATTCATGTCATCTCCGTCATTTAAAATAGAAGTGCTGCATCGCAGCAATATATTGCAGTGCACAAAATATTGCTTTAGCCCCCGACTGTCAAGTCAGGAGCGGAAAGATCTTAAATAATATAATTAAATCAGATGCTTAGCTTTTATTGGAGTCGTCTTTTTCAGGCCCCAGGCCCATCATTTGACGCCAGGCATCGATGTTTTTCTGGGTCATATCGGTCCAGAATGTCATCGGATTACTGCGTGTCATGCCTTCCATTGCCTTGCCGAACTCGCGCTGCTGCTGCTGGAAAAAATTCATCCCCTGGCCGATGAAATCAGAGAATCCCATATGCGTCCCGGCATTGTAGAAACGGATGAAGCGCTCCAGGTTGTCGTTCGAAAATAGCGGGTTGGTTTCCGATTCCTGCTCAAAAATAATCTGCAACAGGATACTGCGGGTGATATCTTCCTCGCTTTTCTGGTCGATCACGATAAAGGGTATCTCGGCCAGCACCAGGTCACGTATCTGTTGCAAGGTGATGTATTTACTCTCCTCGGTATCGTACAAGCGACGATTGGGGTATTTTTTGATAATTCTGGATTCGACTTCTTCGCTCACTTCGCCATTCCTGCAAATTCTGGTTGCCGCAAGTGTAACCTATTTTTGCCGGGGCACTCGTCCCATCAGCTAAAACTCTTCGCGGATACGCAGAATCGCACCGTGGGCGATCACGCAATACCGGCACTGGTTGCGTGCGGATGCCGTGACCACTATCATTTCGCGTTCAGCATTGTTCCCGAGCGTTCCAGGCTCGGGGAAGTGGTTCAATTTCACAGATTAGGTTAGCTATATGTCAGACTATTATGCCCCGATTCAGGATATGCAATTTGTCATTGATGAGATTGCCAGCCTTGACTCCATTTCCAGGCTACCCGCCTTCGAGGATGCCACGCCCGACCTGGTCGAGGCCGTGCTCGAACAGGCCGGGGTACTGGCCAACGAAGTTTTCTCGCCACTGAATCAACCCGGTGACGAACATGGAACCCGCATCGAAAACGGTGCCGTGGTAAGCCCGCCTGGCTATGCTGAGGCTTATCGGCAGTTTGTCGATAACGGCTGGCAGGGCATTGGTAAATCGTCGGCAATCGATGGCCAGGGCCTTCCTTTCCTGGTGCATTCTGCAGTGGCGGAAATGTGGTATGCATCGAACATGGCGTTTGCGCTATGTCCGCTGCTCACGTCGGGCGCGATCGAAGCAATCGAAATGCATGCCGATGCCGGGCTGCAAACGCTTTACCTGCCGAAAATGTTTAGCGGTGAGTGGACCGGTACGATGAACCTGACCGAACCCCAGGCAGGCACCGACCTGGCTGCGATCAGGACTCGTGCTGAACGTGAAGGCGACAGTTACCTGATTTATGGACAGAAGATATACATCACCTGGGGCGAGCACGAGATGAGCGATAATATCGTGCACCTGGTATTGGCGCGCCTGCCCGATGCACCAGCGGGTGTGAAAGGGATTTCACTGTTCCTGGTGCCCAAATACCTGGTCAACGAAGACGGTTCCAAAGGAGAGCGAAACGATCTCAAGGTGGTGTCGGTGGAATCGAAGATGGGCATCCATTCATCGCCTACCTGCGTCATGTCCTATGGCGACAATGAAGGTGCTATCGGTTATCTCGTTGGCGAAGAGCACCATGGCCTTGCCTGCATGTTCACAATGATGAACAACGCGCGCCTCGAGGTGGGTATGCAGGGTGTGGCAATTTCGGAACGTGCCTACCAGAGAGCGGTATTGTTCGCCAGGGAGCGGGTGCAGGGCGTTGCGCGTGGACATACCCAGCGCAGCGCGATTATCCATCACCCGGACGTACGCCGAATGCTGATGCACATGCGCGCCATCAGCCAGGCGGGCAGGGCATTGGCCTATTACGCTTCCGCCCAGACCGACCTTGCCCATCATGCCGAATCGGCGGAGGATAAAGCCTCCCATCAGCGCCGCGTCGACTTGATTATTCCCATCGTCAAGGGCTGGTGTACCGAGATGGCGCAGGAAGCCACCTACCTGGGCGTGCAGGTGCATGGTGGCATGGGATTCATCGAGGAAACCGGAGCGGCCCAGTACATGCGCGATGCCAGGATCCTGACCATTTACGAAGGCACGACAGGTATCCAGGCACTTGATTTAATGGGTCGTAAAATGTTG
>JARFPR010000055.1 GCA_029288195.1 Gammaproteobacteria bacterium
ATTTTTTAGTAATTAAATTAATTAATCACCCAAGGAAAAAATTTGATTTGTTATTCTAGCGCGCATCATTAGCATAGGCCCGCTGAAGTTAAACATACCGGAGCTGCCATGTTTACCAATCCGTTTTACGATTTGTCGGGATTCCTGACACCTGCCGTCATGCAGTTTTATGTCATCGCCATGGTTGTGGCAGTGATTGCCGGTGTCATCATCGACGTGATGCATAAAAAGAGTGCGCAATACTTCTTTGAAAACTCACAAAAAGCGCAAAAATCCGCCAAGCGTACCGTTTCTGGCGGTGAAAAAATGTCGCTGGCTGTTTCTCTTGTGGCCAATGAGGTTTTGACTTCTTCCGAGTTCGCCAATCCACAACGTCGCATGTCACACCTGTTGACGATGTACGGATTTATCATTTTCATCGTCACCACGGCGATGCTGATTTTCGGCTACCCTACTCCTGCAGACGGTGCTCCCGGGCTGCTTGTGGCCCTGTGGCATATCGGCGCCCTGATGGTCTGTGTCGGCGGTTACTGGTTCTGGTTCTTCATCCGTTGCGATGTGAACTCCGAAGGCAACCCCTGGTATCGCCTGGTGCGCGCCGACCTGTTCATCCTGTCGCTCCTGATGACCACCACCTTCGCCCTGATCTGGTCGGTCACGCGTGGTGCCGGCGCCTTGAACATCCTGTTCTTCTTAATCTTTATCGCGGCCTCCACTACCCTGTTCTGCACCGTGCTGTGGTCCAAGTTTGCACACATGTTCTTCAAGCCGGCGGCGGCTTTCCAGAAAAAAATCATCATGGCGGATGGTTCGCAAGAAAATCTGCCCGATGTGGGCGAACTAACGGATCCGGATGTTCAGGCCAGGTATCCGGATATCCCGACCTACATGGGTGACAAGCCAGCCTACATGGGGCTTGGAATCAAGCGTGAATCTCCTAACCATTTTTAGAACCGTATTAACTGAATATTAAGTAGAGAGAAATATTATGCCTACATTTGTATACATGACTCGTTGCGATGGTTGTGGACATTGCGTTGATATCTGCCCTTCGGACATCATGCACATCGACCCTACCCTGCGCCGCGCATACAACATCGAGCCAAACATGTGCTGGGAATGTTACTCCTGCGTTAAGGCCTGCCCGCACAATGCGATTGACGTTCGCGGTTATGCAGACTTCGCCCCGCTCGGTCACTCGGTACGGGTAATCCGCGATGAGGAAAAAGGCGTCATTGCATGGCGGATCAAATCCCGCAATGGTGAAACCGACATGAATCTGCTGGCGCCTATCACGACAAAACCCTGGGGACAGAGCATCCCCAAGCTGGCTGATGCGCCTGAACCCAGCCAGGAAATGCGTGACAGCCAATTGTTATTCAACGAGCCAAAGTATATCCGGATGGATGAAGATGATATTCATACCCTGGAATCCAATGGCCTGACGATGAAAGCCGGAGTTTACTACTAATGCCTAAAACTATCGTAGAAGACAATATAGATATCCTGGTCGCGGGTGCCGGCCTCGGTGGAACCGGTGCTGCTTTCGAGGCGCGCTACTGGGGTAAGAACAAAAAGATCATTATCGCTGAAAAAGCCAACATCGACCGTTCCGGTGCCGTGGCACAGGGACTGTATGCAATCAACTGCTACATGGGAACCCGTTTTGGTGAAAACAATCCCGAGGATCACGTCCGCTATGCGCGTATCGACCTGATGGGCATGGTGCGCGAAGACCTGCTGTTCGATATGGCGCGTCACGTCGATTCGACGGTGCACCAGTTCGAAGAATGGGGCCTGCCAATAATGCGCGATCCCAAGTCCGGCTCCTATCTACGCGAGGGGCGTTGGCAGATTATGATCCACGGTGAGTCCTACAAGCCTATCGTAGCTGAAGCCGCAAAGAAATCGGCTGACCAGGTCTTCAACCGTATCTGTGTCACCCATCTGCTGATGGATGACAGCAAGGAAAACCGTGTCGCCGGTGCCGTCGGCTTCAGCGTGCGTACCGGTGACTACCACGTTTTCAAA
>JARFPR010000085.1 GCA_029288195.1 Gammaproteobacteria bacterium
CTCGTGTTTGAAGGCAGGCTCCCGGCCGAGCAAAGCCTGGCGGAATTGACGCAGCATATTGAGACTGGCCTCGATACGCGTGCGCTTGCTATCGATGCCGGCGATCATCGGATAAAGCGGATTGCCTGGTGTACCGGTGCCGCGCAGGGCTTTATTGAAGCCGCTGCCGAGCGCGGCGTTGATGCCTTCGTTAGTGGTGAAGTATCGGAACCAACCTTCCATCTGGCCCGGGAAATGGGGGTCCATTATATCGCCGCCGGGCATCACGCAACCGAGCGCTACGGCGTGCAGGCACTGGCAAGGGTTATAGCCGAACGGTTCGGGGTCAAGCAGCAATTTATCGATATTCCCAACCCGGTCTGAGCCGAACCGGGAAAAGTCATTCAATATGCGTGCAAAACCCTTGATTTAAGGGTAATACCCCCTCGACGAAAAAGTTAAAGTAAGCTATCCTAACGACCGTTTTTTGTGTCCGGGCCGAGGGTCCTTTGCGCCGGAAATCCAATACTCAATCGGGGGAAGAATTCGAATGTCTTCAGGTGGTGTAGATAGTAATCGCAGGCGTTTCCTGACCGCGGCGACAGTTGTGGTTGGAGCCGCAGGGACGGTAGCCGTGGCGGTCCCTTTTCTCTCGAGCTGGAGCCCGAGTGCGCGAGCCAAAACTGCAGGCGCACCGGTGGAAGCGAACATCGGCAAGCTCGAACCTGGCCAGCAGATCATCGTGAAATGGCGTGGCAAGCCGGTATGGGTAGTTCGTCGCGACGAGAAAGCGCTGGCAACCCTGCCACAAGTGGCGGATGAATTGCGTGATGTTGATTCGAACGAAAGTATCCAGCCCGAATATGCTAAAAACGAGTATCGTTCGCGCAAACCCGAGTTCCTGATTATCGAGGGTATTTGCACTCACCTGGGTTGTTCACCAACCTACCAGCCTGAAATCACTTCAGATTTCCAGGGCGGCTTCTTTTGTCCCTGCCATGGCTCGAAGTTCGATTTCGCCGGCCGGGTTTACTCGGGAGTGCCAGCACCGACAAATCTGCCCGTTCCCCCGCATTACTTCGTCAGTGACGACGTAATCCGGATTGGCGAGGATGGAGTAGCGTAATGAGCGAAAACAATAACAACAACGGATTTCTTGGCTGGATTGACGCGCGCTTCCCGTTGACCAAGATGTTCGAAGAGCATCTGTCCAAGTATTACGCCCCAAAGAACTTCAACTTCTGGTACTTCTTCGGTTCGCTGGCACTGCTGGTGCTGGTAATCCAGATCGTGACCGGAATCTTCCTGACCATGCACTACAAACCGGACGGTGACATGGCGTTCAGCTCAGTCGAGTACATCATGCGCGATGTCGACTGGGGCTGGTTGATCCGCTATATCCACTCCACCGGTGCATCGGCATTTTTTATCGTGGTTTACCTGCACATGTTTCGCGCGTTGATTTACGGTTCCTACCAGAAGCCGCGCGAGTTGATCTGGTTGTTCGGCATGTTCATATTCCTCGCCCTGATGGCCGAGGCGTTCATGGGCTACCTGTTACCCTGGGGTCAGATGTCTTACTGGGGTGCCCAGGTCATAATTTCGCTGTTTGGTGCGTTTCCCATCGTGGGAGACGAATTGACGCTGTGGATACGGGGTGATTTCGTGGTGTCGGACGCGACCCTGAATCGTTTCTTCGCCCTGCACGTGGTCGCGGTTCCGATCGTGCTGCTAATGCTGGTGGTCATGCATATTATTGCCCTGCACGAGGTCGGCTCGAACAACCCGGACGGAATTGAGATCAAGAAGAACAAGGACGAGAACGGCATCCCGCTGGACGGCATCCCGTTCCATCCCTACTACTCTGTCAAGGACCTCGTCGGCGTCGTGGTATTCCTGATTTTATTTAGCGTTGTCGTATTTTTCATGCCCGAAATGGGTGGCTATTTCCTGGAACATGCTAATTTTGTTCCGGCCAACCAGTTCAAGACACCCGAGCACATTGCGCCGGTCTGGTACTTCACGCCTTTCTACGCGATTCTGCGCGCTATCCCCGACAAGCTTGCCGGTGTACTTGCAATGTTTGCAGCGATAGCGGTGCTGTTCGTGTTGCCCTGGATTGACCGGGGCAAGGTCAGGTCAGTG
>JARFPR010000161.1 GCA_029288195.1 Gammaproteobacteria bacterium
CACCGTGATCGAGTCGCCGGGCATCAGCAGGCCGCCCGAGTTTTGCACATCGGCCACATGGTTCATGCCTTTGAGCACAGCTTCAAGTAGCGAAATATCGCCAGCCTCGGCTATCGCGGTTAATTCCTCGCTCGCGGGTGCACCGAGCCCAATCAGATCGATCTGCGTGCGGTGACTCGCAACCAGAATCGGCGTAAAGATTACGGCATTGGTTATATTCGTAATCGTTACATGGTAACTAGGCCAACCGCTGGCCTGTGCTGACGATGAGATAACAATCAGGCCGGATATAAGCAGCGCACCCAGCACTTTCTTAAGAGTTGTAAACATGGTCTTTCCTCCTCGAATAAGAGGTTTAACTATGCCAACTGCAGATCACGTGGCGATCACCAAATTATAAAATTTCTATCACTTTAAGCCGTCACCAGTAACGAAAAGCGAAAGGTTGTCCCCTGGTGCAAAACGCTGTCCACCGATAAATGACCGCCATGCATTTCGACGATACGCGACACGATCGCAAGCCTGAGACCGAGCCCGGAATCAGTATCGCCATTACCCGCGTTAGTGGATTTTCTATAAAAACGCTTCAGCACGTAGGGTAGTTCCTCAACAGGAATACCGTATCCGATATCCGACACTGCGATCTCGACACTGTAATCGCGCGGGTCGACCTGCAGGCGAATATGCCCTCGGCCCGGTGTATGTTTGAACGAATTATCGATCAGATTATCAAAAACGCGCTCGATCATGCCGACATCGGCCGATTAAAGCATTCACTTGCCGCAGTATTAGTTGAATATGTTTGAATCCAAAGGTGAGCAAAAGCAGCCGTATATTTTTTTGGCTCAAGGAAAAATTGGTGCCCAGGAAGAGAATAAAGACCAAGGTTTGTTTATTTTCGTAAGCATGAATTACCAGGCTGCTTCGTCAGTTCTTTCGCGACAACGAAATTGTGAATCTCAATCGTCCTTAAATTATTTCCAGGAAAAGGTGCGAATGGTCTTTGATTGCTTTATGCATTGAGGATAAATAGTATATATTTTTCGGAAACCACTCTTCTTGCGAGGACCTGAAATGTGCAAACACGGATTTAGGCTTGCCATACTCATCACAGCTACGAGTATCGTGATTTCCAACGCTGTAATCGCGTCCGATTTAATATTTGCTCAAGCTGATACCTCAACCCCCGGTGCAGAAAAAAAATCGAAACTAATCGATCTGTGGCAACCCGGGGATCCGGGTCAGCGTATGAATATCCGTGGTCGGGTGACCAGCATCGACGGCACGCCTCTCGGTGGCATTCAGATATCACTGCGGCAGGCAAACGGTGACGGCGATTATACCGATAACTACCGGGCTACCCTGGAAACCGACGACAAGGGGCGTTATCAGTTCGGCTCGGTGGTGCCCGGTAACTATTTCGGGGCCAAACACGTTCACCTCACCGTATACCAGGATGGTTTCGAGTACTTCGACACCAGCATTCTATTCAAGGGCGATCCGAACCTGGACGAACACTACGAAGACGGCACCGCCATTTTTCTGGAGGAATCTACCGTGAAAGGCGAAACCATTATGTTTGGCCGTTTCGATATCGTGCTCACCCCGGAATAGTCCCGGCATAGCAACCTACGCCGTCACCGAATCGATAGAAAAACCATGAAATACGGAAGGCTGATTTTTGTTTTGCTGTTTGCTGGCCTGTTTCCACCGGTGACGACTGCCCAGTCACTGCAGCAAGACGATCAGGCGCCAGCAACCAGCGCCCCTGAAGCCCCGCCCGGTAATTCGCATGAATTTTATTTTACCCGCGGAATCTATAGCGGGGAGTTCGACGATTACAACGAAGGTGGACGCTGGGCTATCGATTATCCAAAAGCGGATCACCAGTTCCTGGTGGCCTTGAAACGGCTCAGTGTCGTCGATGCCTACGGATCGGACAATGCGATCGAATTAACCGATCCCGGGTTGCGGCAGTTTCCGCTGCTCTACGCCGTCGAAGTCGGTTCGATGTCGCTGACCGAGGCGGAAGCGCTGGCGTTGCGAAATTACCTGTTGGCCGGCGGTTTCCTGGTGATCGACGACTTCTGGGGCAGCTGGGCCTGGGATCAGTTCCTGACGCAAATGCAACTGGTTTTCCCCGATCGTGCGATCGTCGAGGTGCCGCCGGAACATCCCGTGTTTCATGTGTTTTACAACATCGATCGCGTCATTCAGGTGCCCAACATTCGCCAGGGCTGGGAAGCACAACATGGCGGGCCTACCCACGAGTATGACGGCATCGTACCCCACGTGCGTGGCATCTTCGACGACGACGGCCGCCTGATGGTTCTGATCAACTGGAATACCGACCTTGGAGACGCGTGGGAGTGGGCGGACGATCCTGATTACCCGCTCAAATTCTCGACCTACGCATTTGAAATCGGAATCAATTTCGTCATCTATGGCATGACCCACTAGCGCTGCTCCAGACCGAAGCATGTTCGAATTCCTGTTCAAGTATCCCGTCGAGTATTTTGCAGACGGTAAGTTAATAACCGCCCTGCCCTGGTGGCAACTGGCGCTGATGCCACTCGGCATAGCGACGCTCGCCTTCGTCGTGCTGGGCTACTTCAGGCTACAAGGACGCACCCGTAACAACGATCGGATTGCAATCTCGTTGCTACGCGGTCTGGCACTAGGCCTGATCCTCTTCAGCCTCTCGCGGCCATTGCTCGAAGTCACCGCGCAAATGCAGCAACCAGGCGTGGTCGGCGTCTTGCTCGACAATTCGATCAGCATGGGGCTAAAGGGCCCGAATCGAAAAGCACGCAGCGATTTTATCCGTCAACAGTTCGATGCCGAATCCGGCGACCTGTTGCGCGACCTGCAACAAGGCTTCGACGTGCGCCTGTTTAAGTTCGGCGCCGAAACAAAAGCGATCTCCGACATTGACGCTCTCGATTTCAACGACGGCGACAGCGATTTGACCCGGGCACTGAGCTTCGCGCAGGCAAGCCTGCAGGGTGAGCCGCTCGCTGGCCTGGTGGTCATCAGCGACGGCGCCCTACAGCCGGACGAACCGCTGGACGCCTTGCTGTTATCCCTGAATTCGTCGGGTACTCCGGTATACAGCGTCGGCCTGGGCGAGCGCCGCTACGCGCGCGACATCGCAATCAGCCGCGTTCGGTTGCCGGACGCAGTTTTGAACGGCAGCCGGGTGATGGCGGATGTTGCCATAAAACAGCAGGGTTACGACGATCAGCTGGTGGAACTCTTGATCGAGGACGACAGCCAGATCCTGCACCGCCAGCAGGTACGGCTCAAACCCGGCATGCAGTCGCTTCGGATTCCGCTCGCGACCGAAGAATCCGGGGCACGCCAGCTCGAGTTTCACCTCACCATCATGGCCGATGAGGAAATCACCGCCAACAACAGCCGACAGGCCATGCTGACGGTGGATGACCGCAGAATCCGGATTCTCTACTATGAAGGCGAACCCCGCTTCGAGTTGAAGTTCGTCCGTCGCGCGGTTGCCGACGATGAGAACCTGGGCGTTACCGGATTGATCAGGACCGCCGACGCGAAATATTACCGGGTAGGTATCGAATCCAGCGAAGAACTGCGTAACGGCTTCCCGATCACCCGCGACGAACTATTTTCCTACGACGCCATCATTCTGGGCAGCGTCGAAAATTCATTACTCAGCCGTGAGCAGCAGGATATGATCGTCGAGTTTGTCGGTGAGCGCGGGGGCGGCCTGCTCATGCTCGGCGGCCGTCATGCCTTCACCGAGGGCGGCCATCGTGATTCCGTGCTGCACGACATATCACCCGTGGTCATGCCGGATCGGGCCGAGCCCGAGTTCAAGCGCCCAATCAAGGTTCAGCCAACCGATGCGGCCTGGGTCCACCCGGCGCTGATCATCGCCGACAGCAGCGAAAAATCGATCGCGCGCTGGCTGACGCTGCCGCCGCTAACCCTGGTCAACCCGATCCGGCGGGTAAAACCCGGCGCGACGCTACTGCTGAGCAGCCCGGTTAACGACCAGGACGATCCCTACGTGGCGATGGCCTGGCATCGCTATGGCCGCGGCAAGGTGATCGCGTTTCCGGTGCAAAATTCATGGCTTTGGCAAATGCACCACGAAATCGATCTCGAAGACCAAACCCACGAACTGCTGTGGCGACAAATGCTGCGCTGGCTGGCGGAAAGCGTGCCGCAGCAATTGAGCCTGAACCTGTCGGCACAGAAAATTCATGCCGGAGGCGTAATCAGGCTGCGCAGCGAAGTGTGGCAAACCGATTTTAACGCACATCACGAGGCACAACCGCGTGCAGTCCTGACCGCGCCGGACGGCGGCGAACGGGCGATACGCCTGCAACCGAACCCTGCAGAGCCCGGCACCTACGATGCAGAGCTCTCGGTTACCGAACCCGGGGATTATCTGGTGCATGTGGAACTCGACGAAGCGGGACAGGTGAGCCGCAGCGCCAACACCCGGTTGCTGGTAACCCGTGCCGGCGACGAATACTTCGATTCGGAAATGAATGAAACGCTGTTGCGCCGGATCGCGGACGAATCCAGCGGCGGCTTTTTCAGACCGCAGGATATGGGCAAGCTGGTCGATGCCCTGGATAGCAATCCGCGCGGATCGCGCACCCTGCTACGCCTCGAGTTATGGGATATGCCGGTTCTATTCCTGCTACTCGTCGCCCTGTTATGCGGCGAGTGGTGGTATCGTCGATGGCGGGGCCTGGCATGAAAACAGGCGCTATGCTGCTGCTCTGGCTGTGCGCGGTCCCGATCGCACAGGCGGCACAAAATCACCTGCTGATTATCGGCGGGATCGGCGGAACCGACGCCTTTCGCGAGCTGTTTACGGACAGGGCGGCGCGCATGTATCAATCCGCCATCGGGGCCGGCATCGACGAGCGCAATATCACCCTGCTGAGCGAGACGGCGTTGCCGAATACGTCACAACCGCATCGCCTCTCGGACAAGCCGAGGATCCTGCAGGCGTTGCGGGAAATCGGTGCTCGGGCACAGGTCGATGACCGCGTTTTCGTGATCCTGATCGGCCACGGCAACCCCCGCGGCGACGGCGCGGCCTTCAATCTGCCGGGCCCCGATATCTCTGCAGAGGAATTCGCCGAAGCCCTGGCCGGGCTGGAAAACCAGCTGCTCGTCATCGTCAACACGGCCTCCGCCAGCGGACCATTCATCAAGGCGCTCTCCGAAGACGGGCGCATTATCATCACGGCGACATCGAGCGGCCGCGAGTACTACGCGACGCTGTTCGGCGATCACTTCGTCGCCGCCTTTGCCGAAGCCGGCGCGGACACGGACAAGGACGCGCGGGTCTCGATGCTGGAGGCATTTGTATTCGCGCGCCGCGAGACCCGGCGCGCCTACGAGAATGAAAAGCAACTGTCAACCGAGCACGCCCTGCTGGATGATAACGGCGATGGCGAGGGCAGCCG
>JARFPR010000223.1 GCA_029288195.1 Gammaproteobacteria bacterium
TCCTTGACGCTGCGCAACGGGTTTGTTGCCAGCGCCTTAACACCTATATCCATCTCGCTGATATCGGCGGCATCGCGTATACAACCATTGACGACAACACCGCTCCAGCCGTTTTCATGCAATGCCGCCGCCATCATGTCACCCAGCATCGCACAACGCATCGAAGCTTCATTGTCGATCACCAGCACCTTGCCCTGGCCTGCAGTACGGATCTGCTCACGCACGCGCGAGTTATCGTCCAGCGACCTGACGGTCACGATCTCGCCATGAAAACGCTTGCTGCCACCGAAATTCATAAGCCCGGGCGAAACGATTTGTAGCATACCCTCGTGTGCATCACTTAAATCAGCAGTTTTAAAAGTCATCAAAAATCACCCGGTTTTCATAAAAAAAGCGCTCACGGTAGACCCGTGGGCGCCTTTCTCGTGCTGCAGTTTTAAAAGGCTAGAACTGGTCTTCCTCGGTAGAGCCAGCCATTGCCGTAACCGACGAGGAACCGCCCTGGATCGTGGTCGTAACATCGTCAAAATAGCCGGCGCCGACTTCCTGCTGGTGGGAGACAAAGCTGTAACCTTTATCGGCAGCAGCAAATTCCGGTTCCTGCACCTTTTCGACGTAGTGCTTCATGCCCTCACCCTGCGCATAATCGTAGGCCAGATCGAACATGTTGTACCACATGTTATGGATGCCGGCGAGCGTGATGAACTGGTACTTGTAACCCATCTCGGCTATCTTATCCTGGAATTCGGCGATGGTCTTGTCGTCGAGATTTTTCTTCCAGTTAAATGATGGTGAACAGTTGTAAGCCAGCAATTTTCCGGGGTGAGCGGCGCGCACGGCTTCCGCCCATTCACGGGCAAAACCGAGGTCGGGGGTACCGGTTTCACACCACACCATATCGGCGTAATTAGCGTAAGATACGCCACGTGAAATAGCCTGTTCAAGGCCATTTTTGACCACGTAGAAACCCTCGCTGGTGCGCTCGCCGGTGACAAACGGCTTGTCATTATCATCGACATCCGAAGTCAGCAGGTTGGCTGCCTCGGCATCGGTACGAGCCAGCACCACGGTAGGAACGTTCATGACATCAGCAGCAAGCCTTGCGGCGATAAGCTTTTGCACTGCTTCCTGGGTCGGAATCAGCACCTTGCCACCCATATGCCCGCATTTCTTGACCGCGGCCAGCTGATCCTCAAAGTGAACGCCACCGGCACCGGCACCGATCATGTTTTTCATCAGCTCAAAGGCATTCAGAACGCCACCGAACCCGGCTTCCGCATCTGCAACGATCGGCAGGAAATAATCGACATAGCTGGCATCACCGGGATTGATGCCGCGACTCCATTGAATTTCATCGGCGCGACGGAAGGTATTATTGATACGGCGCACCATCGCCGGAACCGAATCGTAAGCATACAGTGACTGGTCCGGATACATGGTTTCAGAGGTGTTGCCATCAGCGGCGACCTGCCAACCCGACAGATAAATTGCTTCAATACCGGCCTTCGCCTGCTGCATTGCCTGGCCGCCGGTAATCGCGCCCATGCTATTGACATAGCCCTTCTTCGCACCGCCGTTGACCTGCTGCCACAGCTTCTCGGCGCCCATCCGCGCCAGCGTATTTTCAGGTTGTACCGAACCACGCAAGCGCACAACATCTGCGGCGCTGTAGCCGCGCGTTACGTTATTCCAGCGTGGATTTTCCTGCCACTCTTTCTCGAGTGCAGCAATTTGTTCTTCTCTCGTCATTTTGATGTATCTCTCGAAATACAGATTGATTAAAAAATTGGCTCAAGGCTCAAAAACCGCTAAATATACGCCTGTTTTACTATTTAAAAAGTAAATTTACTTAATTTTGTCTATTGGATATCACAATAACCTAATTCTCCGCGCCAAACATTGATCCTGCTACATGTAATGCGCAAAAACGAGCGCTAGCCCGACATTTCATTTTATTGGGACGACTGATCAATTCGAGCCCTATTCATAAGCAACATCTCAGATTGTGACTGAACAATAATTGAATAAACAGATCAAGTTTGATTTCCGCATTGGGTTATCCAATAATGCAGTATTTCGGGCGTGGTTATGGCAAATTCATACTACAAACAGAATCACTTGAAAAAGCTGCGCGCATTCTGCCAGACCGCGAAGTTGGGCAGCATGACCAGGGCAGCTGAATCACTGTTCGCAAGCCAACCTACGATTTCGCTACAAATCCACGCCCTCGAAGAAGAGATGGACACCATCCTGTTCGAACGCAGCGGTCCCAAGCTGAGCCTGACGACCGAAGGTAGTATCCTGTACGAATTGTGCCTACCGCACGTCCAGGGCATAGACCGGCTCAAGGAAACCTTTGACGCGCACTGCGGCAACCTGACTTCGGGTGAACTCCACGTCGCCGCGGGTGAATCGACGATTCTGTACATTTTGCCAGGGCCCGTAGGGAAGTTCTCACAACAATACCCGGCGATAAAACTGCACCTCGCCAACGAAACCGGCCGCAATGGCATGGAGATGCTGCGTACCGATTCGGTGGATTTTGCGGTTGGATCAATGCTGGAAGTGCCCGACGACCTGGTTTACGACCCGATCGTAACCTTCAACCCGGTGGTGATTGCACCGCTTGATCATCCGCTTGCACGGATGGACAAGATCACCCTCGTCGATATCAGCAAATACGGAATGATTCTGCCACCGCGTCACCTGAGTACCTGGCATATCGTAAAAATGGTGTTTGCACAGCATAACGTTAATTTCCGCGTTACGCTCGAAGCGGGTGGATGGGAAGTGATAAAGCGCTATGTCAGTCTCGGGCAGGGAATTTCCATCGTTACCGATGTCTGTATCACCGAAGAGGATCGAACAAAAATGAGCGTGATTCCGGTCGATCAGTATTTTCCAAAACGCAGTTACGGTATTGTTACCCGCAAGGACAAGTTTTTATCGGCACCATCGAAACGCTTTATCGAGATCATGCACGAGTGTTTTGGCGGTGGAATTGGTTCATAAACAAATTTCTCTAGAGGGGGTAGTAAATGTCTTACCAGGATGAATACCGGGCATCAATCGATAATCCAGAAGCCTTCTGGGCGGAAAAGGCAGGACAACTGGACTGGTACAAACCCGCCACCAACGTGCTTAGCACTGACGAGCATGGCATCCAGCGCTGGTTTGCAGATGGTGAATTGAACACCTGTCATCTAGCCCTCGACTTTCATGTCGACAATGGACGCGGCGATCAAACCGCCCTGATTTATGATTCTCCGGTAACCAACCAGCAAAAAAAATACAGCTACCGCGAGCTCCGTGACCAGGTTGCCCTGTGCGCGGGCATGCTTAAGAACCATGGAGTCGA
>JARFPR010000271.1 GCA_029288195.1 Gammaproteobacteria bacterium
ACCGGCCCGCTTCCAGGATTCGATACCCTGCCTGGCGAGGTAGTTTCGAAATTGGTTCAGATCGCGGCGGTAGTTAGTGCAGGTGTGTGGAGAGTAATACTTTTCGCTGCGTAACATCTGGATGAACTGGTCCAGATATTCATCCATGCGTGCTAATCCGCCTGCAACAGGCTTTTCAAACGATTACTGACCAGTTCGCCCAGTTGCTGCAGAAAAATAGTGCCCATGCTGAGGCCAAAGCGATCGGTATTGACACTACCGAGGCATAACAGGCCGAGATTGTCGGTATGATAAAGCGGGATCAAGGCACTTGAACCGATGCGGATATCCGGGCCGAACAGCTGCTGATTGATTTTATCGTTCTGCTGGCCGCAAACCGGCTTGCGTGCTTCGATCCAGGGCTTGACGCTGTCGACGATACCGCTGTCGCTATCGAGATAAAGCCCATCGAGTATATTGCCGGCTTCGCTGACGCCCGGTAAAAACCGAAAACAGACGAAATCGGTATAGAAAAAGGTCTGCACCTGGTCTTGCACCATTGCCAGTATGTCGTGTAACTGGTCGGTATTCATCAGTTCCAGTGCGAGGCGATGAAAACGCTGATTTAACTCCTCGTTTTCGCGTGCAATACCAACCAGCTCATCGATTTTCGTCTTCAGCGACTGGTTTTCTTCGCGCAGCAATTTGAGCTGGCGTTCCACCAGAGAGGTCGCGCCGCCGGTCTTGTGGGGAATTGCCAGTGACGAAAAAACCTCCGGGTACGCCATCAGCACTTCGGGATTATCCTGAAGATACCGGATGACCTTTGATTCGTCGGTCAGATCGGATTGCTGTGGTTCAGCTGATAATTCACTCATAATCGATTTCGCCCTGATAAACCATTACAGTTTCGCCCGTCATCATAACGGGGTTTGCCTCTCCTTGCCATTCCAGTTTGAGCTCGCCGCCCGATAATATGGCCTTTGCGACCGGATCGAGCAAACCAAGCTGCACCCCGGCGACCATCGCGGCGCAGGCGCCGCTGCCGCAGGCACGGGTTTCGCCGACACCACGCTCGTAAACCCGCAATTTAAAAGCATCGCGACCCAGCATCTGCATGAAACCGATGTTCGCCCTTTGGGGAAATAACAGGCTGGTCTCGAAGTAGGGCCCAAGCGTTTCTATGTCGGCGGTATCAACATCATCGACCTGGATTACCATGTGTGGATTACCGATCGACATCGCGCTGAAAGTGATCTCGCGACCCTCGTAATCTGTCTGGTATAAGTTCTGTCGTTTTTCGGCACGCAGCGGGATTTCGGCAGGCTCAAATAGTGGTATGCCCATATCGACACGGTAACGGGTTGCATCGATCGCTTCGAGTTTCAATAGCCCGGTATTGGTTTCCACCGGAATAATGTCCAGCTCGGTCAAACCCTGTTCGCGTACGAAACGCGCGAAGCAGCGCGCACCGTTACCACATTGCGCAACTTCGCCACCATCGGCATTGTAGATGCGGTACTTGAACGCAGCAGATTCGCTGTCGGGATTTTCGACAATCAGCATTTGATCGAAACCGATGCCATCGTAACGATCGGCCCAGCGCCGCACTAGTTCCGGGCGCGGTTCAAAAGACTGGTTGATTGCATCAATAACGGCAAAATCGTTACCGAGACCATGCATCTTGGCAAACTTCAGCTTCATGGCAACATTGACTCGCCGCGAACCAGGTCATCGAAAGATTCGCGCTCACGTATGCAGTAGTGTCGATCGCCGTCGACCATAACTTCGGCGGCGCGCACCCGCGTATTATAATTGGACGCCATACCAAAGGCGTAAGCTCCCGAAGACCGGATCGCCAGTAAATCATTTTGCGCGAGGCTCAAAGCACGGTCCTTGCCAAGAAAATCGCTCGATTCACAGATTGCACCTACCACGTCGTAGACCTTTTCCCTGGCGTCGCTGTTTTGATCGACACGGATAATTTCCTGCCAGGCCCCGTACAGCGATGGCCTGATTAAATCATTCATCGCTGCATCGACCACGGCAAAGTTTTTATCGGGACCGTGTTTCAGGTAATTCACCCGGCTCACCAGGATGCCCGCGTTACCTGCGATCGCGCGCCCGGGCTCAATCACTACAGTGCCGGCAAACTTTTTCAGGCGATCGCGCAGCGCACTGGCCCATTCGGCTGGCAATGGTGGTTCCTCGTCACGATAGCGGATGCCGAGACCACCACCGAGGTCCAGGTGGTGGATATTTATGCCCTGGTCGCGCAAGCGGTTGATCAACTCGAGCAGCCGATCAAACGCATCGATATAGGGCGAAAGTTCAGTCAACTGTGAACCGATATGACAATCCATGCCGATGATTTTGATGTTTTTCAGCCCGGATGCCTTGAGGTAAACCTGTTCGGCGTCGGCGAAGGGGACGCCAAACTTGTTATCCTTGAGTCCGGTCGAAATGTAAGGATGGGTTTTAGCATCGACGTCGGGATTAACACGAAAAGAGATGCGCGCGGTTTTGTTCATGCGCCCAGCAATTTCATTGATGCGATCGAGTTCCTGTTCTGATTCGACGTTAAAGCAAAGGATATCGAGTTGTAGCGCGGTTTCGATTTCGTTCGCCAGTTTGCCGACACCGGAAAATACGATGCTTTCGGGCTTGCCTCCCGCCAGCAGCACGCGTTGTAGTTCACCCCCGGAGACGATATCGAAACCTGAACCGAGGCGCGCCAACAGGTTTAAAACTGCCAGGCTCGAGTTCGCCTTGACGGCGTAACATACCAGGTGATCCTGCCCGTCAAATGCATTGTCGAAGGCGTGCCAGTGGCGTTCCAGCGTCGCCCGCGAATAGACGAATAACGGTGTCCCGTATTGCTCGGCCAGCGCCGCAATCGCGACCTCTTCGCAATAGAGTTGCCCCTGCTTGTATTCGAAATGGTCCATCGCTAACCGGTATTAACCTGGGTCTTTTTCTCTTCTTCCTCTGGCAACTCCAGGGGACCCTTGTTACCACAGCCGGACAACACCAGCAGCAGGCCAAAGCAGATCAGGCCGTTGATAATTCTATTTCGCATCATGTCGCGGAGATTACACGCTTTGCTGCGAGGGCCCAAACTCCGGCACCCATCAACAGTCCGCCACCGACCATGCCATAAGCCTTTTGTGCGCGTGGTGCCGCAAGCCAGCGCCGAATCGAGGCAGCAAACAATGCATAACTGGTGGCACCGATAGTGGCGAGCACGACAAAGGTTATGCCGAGGATCCAGAGTTGCGTTATCACCGGGTGATCGGCGCTGATGAACTGGGGTAGCAGGGCAATGAAAAAAACGATGCTCTTGGGATTTAACGCGGTGACGATAAACGCGTTGCCGAATAGCTTACGCGGTGCTGACGCCAGTGTCTGTTGGGCCTGCAAGGGCATCGGTTGGCCGGCGCTGCGTAACAGGGTAAAGCCGAGGTAGATCAGGTAGCACCCACCAATCCACTTGATAATCGTAAACCAGAGTGCTGACGTGGCGAGCAGGGTACCGAGGCCAATCAATGACAGGGTGATCGCAACCGAATCGCCGAGCGCAACCCCCATAACCACGGGCAAAGTCGCTTTACGCCCATGCGCGATGGAATAGCTCAGCACCAGCAGTATGGTCGGGCCGGGGATCGCCAGCACCACCGAGCTGGTAGCGACATAGGCAAGCCAGAGTTCAAGCGGCATGTTCAGGTCCCCGGGAACAGCTCCCGGCGTTGCGCTTCGAACTCCAGCAACAGGCGACCGGGATCGATGCATAAGGCATCGCGTGCGCTTTCGATATAGACGCGTAAGTCGCTATCAAGGTCATCGGGTAATTCGTCTTCATCCAGCACTCGGCAACGCAGGTCAGGGGTGATCAATATATCCACGCTCAGGTCGCGCCATGCGACCTGTTGACGTGATATGCGGGTGTTATCGCAGATATTAAAGTATAACGCCAGTGTTTGGCATTGCTCGTCGATCCAGTGATACGCGTTATAGGCACGATCTTCCCAGAAATAGCCGATGCTGATGGAATCTTTGCGCAGCAACAGGTCTTCGAGCTGCAGGTCGCGCGGCATTCGATATATAACCACGACCTCGCCCCGGGTGAACTTTAACAATTCACAATCGAATTGTTTGCGCTCTCCCGCAAGCGTGGTCTTGATTTCTACAATACGGGTGTCGGGCTGATTCAAATTTCGAACAGGATCGGTTTGGCACCTTCCCAGAGAGTGGCAACACCTATCTTGCGCAGCTGCTCCAGATCGGAAGTGATTGTTGCGAAATGATTGCCAGCGAGGGTGCCCGCCTTCGATGCAAACTGGACGCTGCCGTAGGCGATCAGGATCTCGGTTTCACTTTTTCCCTTTGGATACAACAGGATTTGCCCGGGAGCGGGGTAGGCGGTCGCGTCTTCGTGGCCGACCTCGAAGTCCATGTCACCGAGGGGTATCCACATACCCTCACCGCTCCAGCGCACATGCACGACCTGGCTTTCGAACGGCATTACCGCGCGAAACGCGTCGCAGCTGGCAGGTGATTTATCGTCCTCGAAGACGGCATCGAAGCGATGCCCGGCAATCTTTATTTTCATGCGCATGAGTCCTCCATAATGCGGGCGCTACCGGAAACCCGGATTGAACTGCCGGGTTCGTCGGTGATTTCCGCCCTGAGACGCGAACGCATCCCCATGTCTTCGCCCTGGATAATTTCAATAGATCCCTGGTGTGGCCATTCGATGTCGCGTAGATAGCCGGCAAAAGCAGCGGTTGCAGCACCGGTAGCCGGATCCTCGTAGACGCCACCTGAGGCAAACGGATTACGGGTATGAAACAGGCGCGGAGTTTCGGCGTAGGCGAGCAGAATTGTAATCAGGCCCTCGCGGTTCATCAGTTCACGTCCGGCGTCAAGGTCGTATTGCATCGCCGACAATGCCGCGCGTGAATTCAGACATAGCGCAAGATGGTCCGCTCCGCCGTGCACGCGCGCGGGTGGAACTTCCGCATTGAGATCGCTTTCACGGTAACCGAACAATGCCAGAACCTCGGTTAATAGTGCGTCGGACATTGCTGCGCTGTATGTCGGCGGTGACTGCAGTGCCGCGTATAGTGATCCGGCGTTGTGTTCACCTTCGACGGTAATATCGGCCTGGTTGAGTTGCAGCTTAAACATGCCGTTGCCATGCTTTAGCGCCAGCGCCGCTCCAAGGGCGATGGTCGCATGCCCGCAAAACGGGACTTCGGATTCGGGTGAGAAGTAGCGCACGCGCCAGGCGTCACCCTCGGGCATCGCAAATGCGGTTTCAGAGTAACCGACCTCGGCCGCAAGGCGCCGCATTTCGGCGTCGTCGGGATGCGAGTCGGCAATCATGACACCGGCCGGGTTGCCGCCGAGCCCGGTGTCAGCGAAAGCAGCGATTCTTAAAATATTCATTAGCGTTAGTCTGGTGTTATAACGATCTTACCACTGGTTCGATTTTCGTCCATCAATGCACGCACTTGTTGAAGCTCACGCGGCAAATGCCTGCGCCAGGAAACCAATAAGTATTCTCGTCTTCAATGGCAGGTATTCTCGCAAGGGATACATCATGGCAGAGCTTGCTCGTCTTTACCTGTCAGTACTCAATTGGCGGCAAGCACCAGGATCAGTCCGAGAGCCGCGGGTGCGGCCTGGATCCACAGGATTCGACGGCTTACGCTGGCCGCACCGAAGACCCCGGCAATAATCACGCAGACAAGAAAGAAAATCTTGATTGCGCCACCCTCGGCACCGAGAATCAGGCCCCACAACAGTCCGGCCGCAAGAAAGCCGTTATAAAGTCCCTGGTTTGCCGCCAGCACCCGGGTTATCGCGGCGCGCTCGGCGGTCTGTCTGAACACGCGCAACCCGAGCGGTTTTTCCCACAGGAACATTTCCAGCAGCAGGAAACCGAGATGCGATATCGCGACCAGCGCGACGACAATATCAGCCAGGTAGCTAATCATGGACAGCCTAGATTTGGTTTATAATTGATGCTTATCCTCTCATAGAGACGACGACCTTGTCTGTTCGAATTGCATGACTCACCAGCTCCCGGTAATCGATCTGGAACCCTGGTTTACGGGAGACAGGCAACAGCGGCTCGAATTGTGCCGGCAACTTCGGCAGGTATGCCATGAAATCGGTTTTTTCTACGTCATCAATCATGGCATCCCGGAATCGGTCAGCGAGGCTTACCTGGCGATGCTTAAGAATTTTTTTGCGCTGCCGGAAGAAATCAAGAAGACGATTGACAAGAGTGGTTCCGCGCAGTTTCGCGGTTGGGAAAAACTGGGTTCGGAACTGACCAACAACCAGGTAGACTACCGCGAGCAGATTGATATAGGGGTTGATCGCAATCCGATTGCCGAACCGGATCCCTATTACATGGCGCTGGTGGGCCCAAACCTGTGGCCAACCGAAGCCGCTATCCCGGGTTTCAGGCAAACCGTTGACGATTATTTCTCACGCCTGTCCGGGGTTTCGCGGCAAATTCTGCGCATGATGTCGCTCGCCCTTGACCTCGACGAATTTCATATCGAACAGGTGTTTGGGAAAAATCCTTCGCCCTACCTGAAACTGATTCGCTATCCGCAAACCCGGGCTGGTGGGCAGGGTGTCGGTGTGCATAAGGATTCTGGATTCCTGACGCTGCTGCTGCAGGATGAAAATACCGGCCTTGAAGCGCAGGCTAACGATGACACCTGGTACCCGGTCGATCCCGTTGCGGGCAGCCTGGTGGTTAACACGGGCGAGTTGCTGCAACTGGTAACGCATAACTATTTCATCGCGACCCCGCATCGGGTTGTCAATAAAACCGGGCTAGAGCGTTATTCGTCGGCATTTTTTTACAGTCCTGATTTGAATACGGTGCTTGAACCATTACCGCTGGCGGCCGATTACATCGATCGTGTTAATGCAAGTAGACGCCATCGTAACGAGGGGTTAATGGCGTCACGTTCGGAGATGGCTGCCGGTATCGGAGGTATGGAGAGCCGGGTACAACCCGTTGTATTTGGCGAGAAATACTGGCAACGCTGGGTGCGCAGTTATCCCGAGATCGCACGGAAATTCTACCCCGGATTGATGGGGTAGAACTTCCGCTGTTTATATCGAAGCGTCAGAAGTCGAAAACCAGGCCGACCTGGATCGTCGTGGTCTCGTAGTCGATACCTTTGAACTCGCCGGTATCGTCGCCTTCTCCATCGAGGTCGATATCGGTGACGCTGCCGTAACGAAATTCCGATTGCAGGGTCCAGTTTTCGTTGAGGTCATAGTTAACGCCCGCGAAGACCTGGTAGCCCATGTCACCATCGCCCGAGTAAGAGAGCTCATCACCCCCTCGCTCGAGGTCTATGTCAACTTCTTCAATCCAGGTTAGTCCGGCTCCCGCGTAGGGTTGCCACTTTCCATTTTTGTCGAACATGTAGTGACCATTGAGGTAAAAGATGTTGGATGCGTAATTACCGTCTTCGAACTCGGAGGTATCGGCAAGAGTCACCTCTGAATCGTTGGAACGATACTCCCAGCCGAACTCGACCGCAAAGTTGTCGGTGTAGCGATAGCCGACGCCGAGGCCCCCGGTAAAGCCAGAGTCGAGATCGATGTCGGCGTCGCCGGACAGGCCGTCGATATCTGCAAAATCGGAACTCAGGTCAGACATCTGGCTGAAACCCACGTAGGGTCGGACAAACCAGGTATCCCCGGCGGCGATGGCGTTTGCGCTAAGGGTAAAAAGACTGGCTGCTGTTAATAGTTGTTTCGTGTTCATGTCGGTATCCTCAAGATTGATTGACAATGTGTGTTTCCAATGAAATTACGTGATAATTTCGGTAAAGGACCAGTCAATCCGAGGTTTTTACACGAATGGGCGGCATTTTTGTATGAATGGGCACTTTGATATCGGTGGCATCACGCCAAGCAAATACTTTTTCTCGATCGCAATCGTGCTCGGGCTGCTGTTTGCGATGACATCGGTCGATCAGGGCAAGGCCCCGCTGCTCGTGTTCCTGCAATGGCAACTGCAAACGGTGGTGCCGATGGCGCTCCTGGTAAGCGCACATATGCTGTTTTTGAAAAGCGTTCGTTTCGCCGGTCTCAGCCCGTGGCTGGCATTGTCCATATCCGGCCTGGTGGGTGCCTCGCTATTCGCACCAATAGCACTTGCCATCGACTTTTGGCTTGAGCCTCAGGCCCAGTTTACTAGTTATACCGGTGAACTGTTCAATGAATGGATCAGTGTGACGCCACCGGTTGCGATTTGCTGGATTGCACTGAATGTGCCCTGGCTGCTCGGGTATCGCCTTGAGAAATCCATCTCCGCGGACATGCAAACC
This sequence comes from Gammaproteobacteria bacterium, assembly GCA_029288195.1. GTDB lineage: Bacteria > Pseudomonadota > Gammaproteobacteria. The sequence goes on from JARFPR010000271.1 coordinate 8,349, forward strand.
GAACTCACCGATAATGCGTCGGACCTGGAACCTGAGTTCCTGTCATTATTGCCGCCGGAAAAGCGTGGCAAATTACTGTTTCTAAAGTCAGAATTGCATTACCTGCAAGTTGTCACAGACCAGGGAAGTGGCCTGATTCTTTACAATCTGGGAGACGCTATCGCACAGTTACCGGCTGAATCTGGTCTTTCCGTGCACCGGTCATACTGGGTAGCGCAGGACGCAGTTGATGAACTGATCCGACAGGGACGGCAGGGCTTACTCAAGTTAAGCAATGGACAAACAGTGCCAGTCAGCCGCAACAAACTAAACCTGGTATCAGCACGCCTCGAGGCCTCGTAAACTCCGATTCCGGCGGTTAAATGAAACCGTGTCCATTCATTTCCTACCCGGAGTGGCTAAAACTCGATAAGTCTCGAATAGGGCAGGTACACCAGGTTTGTAAGGGCCAACCCGATGATGGTCCAGATTGTAATCTGCATCCCGCGCACACGGTTTGCCAGGTTTTCGGTCAGCAACGCGCGTGCATGGATAGCGCGGCCGAGTACCAGTGCAATACCAAATGCATGCACAATCGCAATAGGCGCAGCGTTGAATTCCAGTGCGAATAGCAGCAGCAATGCGATGGGAATATATTCTATCGCGTTAGAATGCGCCGCCATCGCGATTGTAAGTGGCGCAAGGTTACCGTCGCCGATGCTGACTTTTTCACGATGTCTTATCTTGATAACCTGCAGCGATAGCCAGACGATTGTGAAAGCGCATAACGATGCGTAGATAACCGAGGTCATTGTGATTTCCCTTGATACATCAATGATCTATGTACGCAGGGAAAGAGCCGTCGGATCAGGGCCTGGGGCGAACCCAGAACCAGCTGCCGACTACCAGCGCCCCGAACAGGGTATACAGTAAAATAAACACCCATTCCGGTGCGCGATAGTAAAGCAGCGTCTCCAGCCAGTGCGCAACGAATGATCCCGGGTAGGTTACATCACCGGCCCTGTCTCGCAGTTCCATTTCCCACAGCGTAAGTGGGCAGATAACGCTGAACCAGGATTGCAGCACGACGATACCGATCGCCGCAAGGTGTATGATGCGAAACCGCCGATTGCGTACCCAGGACCAGGAGAATAGCTTGCCGACAAAGACCAGGATTAATCCGAAAACAACAAAGCCGACAAACGACGCATGGATGAAAAGAGTGGCATCGGCTGCGACCAGGTATAGCTGTTTTGTGTCCATGGGAAACTTTTACAGAACAGGTTTCGGCCAATGACAGGCTATCACTCTTGTTGGTATCCCTGCTGCTGCATGCATTCGTCGATTTCGGCATATATGGCCTGTTTTTCCAAGGCAAAGTTTTCATTCGCCACCATTGTTGCCTCGTTGGAACTCGAGCTCGCAAGATTCTCGTTCCTTTCTGTATCGGCCTGTTCTATTTGCGCCAGTTTCTCGTCGACCCGGCAAACTGCCCTGGCATTCTGAAACTCGGCCTGCACGACCGGCCGATTATCCTGGCGGACCCACTCTGATCTACATCCATTTATAAATATCGCCGATATGATTACGACAACTGCAGCTACGTTTTGCAAAATATTACTCCTCCCGGCGCGAATGACACTAGAGCTCGATGCCTACCCGGTCGAGTACTGTGACCATTAACCAGTAGCAACCGATGGTTATCATAATCGATGCTCCCATGCTGAGATAAAAATTGTATCCCTGTTTCAATAGCAGTGGCAATGCGATGAAAAGGGCTAGCGACGGTAATACCAGCCAGAAAATGCTGGAAGCAAGTGCGCCCACCCGGTCGACATCTTTGGTATCGATATAAAGCCAGATCATCGCCAGCACCGAGACCAGAGGTATGGATGCCAACAGGGCGCCAAGCAACGAACTGCGCTTGGATATTTCCGAGATTGCGACAATCAGTATTGCCGAGATAACAATTTTAATAATGTAGTAAATCATGTTTTACCTGGCGTCCATCAGTGCATCGCGCTGCTTTGCCCGATGTAGTCGCGAATTTGATCAACTGTTTGATCCAGTTTCTTGCTGTGCAAACCTGAGTAACCCCGCGTCAGGGGTATGATCGTATTATCGTCTAGGATCACGACGAGCCGGTGAGAATATTTCAGACCACCCGAATCGCCGGTTTCGATGGCATCGCGCCTGACCTTGGCGATACGGCTGAATGGCACTTGCCCTGTTTTTTTACTAAACAGGTTGCGCCATCGCCAGTGAAAGACGCCGTCGGTTCTGGAAAAGGTGAAGCTCGCGAACTCAATGTAATAATAAGCCCCTGCTAGTGGCAACAGGATGCCGATAAACAGGCCAACCAGTTCACCGGTCTTAATGCTGCCATCGAGTACCCCGGGGCCAAGCTCGATCAGCATTAGCGGCGGAATGCATAAAAATAGCACCGGAAACACGTAACTGTTGTTACGGACCTGGTAAGTGGATTCATCCTCGTGGGTAACAAGCACCGGTGTCTTCCCGATAATCTCTGTTAAAAGCCGTTTTCGGTTTCTGTCGTGCTATGAAAACTCGTCGCGCGTGCGCTTGGTCTTGCCTGCATTTGTTGCATCCAATGTTCCAGTCCGGGATAGGATGTCAGCATTGTCGAACCTTCCGGGGTTTCCATGAAGTAGCGCAGCATCGGATACGCATGCAGGTCTGCTAGCGATACTGAATCACCCGTCAGGAATTCGTATTCATCCTGCAGGAGTTCGAGCTGCTGGAGTACATTTTGCAAGTTTGGCAAGGCCGCTGCTACCAGGCTTTCATCCGGTTGGCCACCGCCACTGGGTACCACTATACGTTGCACGTAAACATCCCAGACCATCGGCCGATAGGTATAGGCATCAAGAATGCTAATGATTTGATTCATGCGTGCGCGTCGTGACGAAACCGACGGCTGCAATGCCGCACCGGGAAAAGTTTCGTCGATATAGCGGGTAATCGCACCGGTTTCGTACAGGTAGAATTCACCATGCATCAGGCATGGAATAGTACCGAACGGATTGTGCGCAAGGTATTCTTCGGGAGGTCCCGTATCGGCAAATATATCTACTTCCTCGAGCTCGTAATCGACATTTTTCTCCTCGAGCGCCATCCGCGCGATGCGGGTGTAAACGCTGATTCTAAGTCCGAGTAGTTTGATAGTGGACATGGCGGAGTTCAGTAAGCCAGTAATTTGTTGTCGATGATACCCTGCGTAGGTACAAATTGCTTTAGCTGTACTTGTTGCGCCGGCTATGGCCTTTAGTTACAACGCCTCGCAATGTCAGATCATCGGATTCTGTGATTGCCATTGTTTTCTCAGCGCGTTTTCGTCTTCGGGCTCACGATCGAAACACCGGTACTGATCACGATCAATGGCTACCCAGGGTTGTGCGCTTTGCAACCAGATATGCGCCACCGGATCCAGCCAGCTGGTATCGTCCAGCGAACCTGCCTTGATGCTAACTACCTCATCTGGACTGTCGGAACCGTGAATAATGCGAGTGCCACAATCGGGGCAAAAGACGCAGCGCTTGATTGCACCGTCTTCACCGCGGGTATCCCAGCTCTTCAAGCGATCCTCGCCCTGTATGAAAGCGACGTCGTGAGGATTCATCCTCAACGACATGCCAAAGGCACTCGACGACTGTTTCTGGCAGTCCTTGCAATGGCAGATATAGAGCATTATCGGTGCGCCGGTTAATTCATATTTAATGATGCCGCATTGGCAACCGCCGGTTTTATTCACAGTTGTTCTCCAGGTTAATTACTTTGAATTTCGTCCAGTACTTCTGCGGTTGAACGAAGCACGCAGAATTCGCGGTCAAGGCTTACCAGGTTAACCCGGTGGATTTCCTCGCCGGAGTAATGAACGCCGTCGTAGCCAACGCGTTCAAATGCCGCGGTTGCATCGCGAACCAGGGTCACGTCAAAGCCGAGATCAGAGGCCATGCGGGTTGATGCCGAAACGCAGTGATCGGTGGTGAGCCCAACGATGACCAGCCTTGAAATACCCGATTCACGCAGATACTGCTCGAGACCGGTTCCGATAAAGGCGCTATTAACCTTCTTGGTAAACTCTTTTTCTCCAGCTAACGGCCTTACCTCGTCTTTATACGCATTACCGGGCAGTTCGGGGCGTAATGGTGAGTTCGGTTCAACTGAGCAATGCCGAATGTGAATGATCGGAAGCTCGTGTTCGCGCCAGGCGCCGAGCAAGGCGGACATATTGTCCTCGGCGTCGGGGTTGTTGCGTAACCCCAGCGATGGCTCGGCAAGACCTTGCTGAACGTCGATGATCAATAGTGCAGGATTATCGGCGATATCTATCATCATTCTTGAGTCCGTTTATAAGTTGAAGTTTCAGGCTGTATCGCCGTTGGGCCATATTCCCGAATAGCTTTGTTCGGTCCCCGGTAATGCTAACTCAACTTTAAGCGGAGTTAAATTTTGTCAGTTTCGAGGTCAATCAGCACAGCCGCGTGATCGCTCAGCGCATCACGGCGACTGGAATTTTCCGAGTCACTGCCCCAGGCATGTTGAAGACCTGCAATCGCTGGCACCAGCTGCGGACTGCAAAAAGCGTGATCGAGCCGAAATCCGTTATTGCGGTGCGAATACCAGGTGTACTCGCGGCGATTCCCGTGAAGGTGGCGAAAAGCATCTGCAAAACCATGCTGCTCCATGTCGACGATCCAGTCATGTTCGCGCTGAAACCTCGGACCCTGTGGCTTTTCCTCATCGAGACCGCGCTTACCGCAGTTTGTGTCTCCGATTAAGAGCCCCGGCCCCCGATTCCATTTTTTAGCCATATTCAACAGCGAAGCCAGGAATGGATATTTCAAGTCTGGCGCAGTGTAGTTCGGCACGTGCATCAGGCCGAGCGTCAATGCGGGCTGGGTATCAACAGCCGCCATTAACCAGCGTTCACGAACACGCGGCATTCCCCTTGTCTTGATTGCCTGCAGGGGATGTCGGCTGGCCAACAGGAGTGCGTTTTTGGCGGGCAGCTTCGAGTTAATGCTGCTCAGCTGGTAGCAATATCCGGCTACGTCCAGCTCGCATGCCAGCCACTGGCTTGCACTGGTACCGCGAAATTCGCATAGCCCGATAATTTCAGGCTGCCATGCAAGCAATTGCGCCAGTACCCCGGTTGCGCGTTTACCGCTGCCGGCACGGATATTCCAGGACACGATGCGCATGTTTTAGCTCTTTCCGACGAATTGCGCCTTGAGACGTAACCTGGCCGAGTATAAGAGCAGTCGCGAGTAAATTTTATGAAAACCGAGCAAAACGCGAAATCCGGTGCCTAGCCTTATCTTGCCTGTTTTTTGATTTGGTACCTTGGTGATCGCGGAGCCGAAATATAGATGCGTCCTTGGGTCGTTATCTTCACCAGCTGGAAGCGCCATCAGCCAGGACCGGGTGCGACCGCTAAAATCGGACAGTAACAACTGGTTTTCGGCCCTGCTTTCCACCTGCCAGGCAGCGAACAGGTTGGTCGAACCCTGTGCCAATTGTTCCGCCTCGTGGTCAGTTGAGGGCTTTGATACAAGCCAGGTCAGTATCACGCGTTCTAACTTGAAAAGTGAAGTGGTATAGAAGGCGCTGACATACTGCGTATGCGTGATAGTCTCGGGAACTTCAGTGCGATAGCAATCCGTATAGGCCCCGCTTTTAGAGTAGCTGGTCAGCAGCGCTTCTCCTGGAAGCTCGCACGACTCTATGGAAAACATGATTCGTCCTGCCGTTGCCCTTAATCTTTTGTCGGCCGGATTTTATCCGTGGGCAATCTCAGCCTCGGTGAAAAGGTAGTCTTTAAGCTCTTTATCGAATGCCGGGTCCTGGCGGCGAATCCATTCAAGCACCATTGCCGCGTGTTCCTTTTCCTCGTCGCGGTTGTGCGCAAGGATTGCTTTAAGCTCGTTGTTTTTGCAGGCATCGACACGCTGGTTATACCAGTCAACTGCTTCCAGCTCTTCCATCAGCGAGGTTATCGCTCTGTGCATATCCCTGGTTTCATCGGTTAGTTCGCCAATGGGCTCATGATAGCCTTCGTTTGCCATTTCGTTCTCCAGTATCTCTTGGTTGTCGAGGGTTGATGAATAATCGGCTGTAGTTATCGTCCGATCATTCGGCGCTTATTATCAATCATTTTGACTCTTCACCGCCAGAGTATACTCGCGTTAAACCAGCCAGGCGGTGCTGTCCCAGGTTTTTCATTAGCGCAATGTTACGCGCCGGGATTTGATCTGCATCGGGATATCCGGCAACGGCTCGTTCGAGGCTGGCTTCTCGAATCAGATGCAAAACAGGATAGGGTGATCGGTTGGTATAGTTCTCAACATCATCCGGGTCGGTGCCGCCAAACTGGTAATCCGGATGGAAGCTGGCAACCTGGTAGACACCCTCCAGTTTCATTTGCAGCAGTAATTGATCGGCGCTATCCAGGAACTGGTTGTAGTCGTAAAAATCTTGCAGTATCGCGGGGTGAATCAGCAGCGTGGTTTCGATCGATGGGTCGCGATTTAGCAGCTCCAGTTCGACTTGCAACGCGGTTAGCAACTCTTCTTCAGTTGCTACCCCTGTCACAGAAAAACGCACCCGGTTCTCTGCTAGCACGCCTCTGGCGAACGGGCATAGATTCAACTCCACGACAAAAGATTCCACCCAGTTTTTTATAGACCTGATTACCTTGTCGTGGTCAGTAGTCATGCGGCTCATCTTCTATCAACCGCTTGCTCAGTACCATTACCGGGTCAATGTCATAGCCGGCACTCTGGTAAAACGAAATAACATTCTGGTTAGTCTTTCTGACCATTAGCTCTACCTTTGGACAACCCAGCTTAATCAATTCTGATTCGGCGTGATCTACTAGCATTGAGGCAAAGCCATTGCGTTGACAGGCGTTTTTCACCGCGAGGAAATAAATCCAGCCGCGATGACCATCATATCCCGCCATGCAGCTTGCGATCAGTTCGTCATCGAGTAATCCAACATAAAACAGTTCAGGAGAAGTTGAAAGCTTCCTCTGAATATCGGTCTCGGGATTGTTCCAGGGGACGATAAGCCCACATTGACGCCATAGTTCGATGACGCCAGGCTCGTCGTCGGACTGAAATGTTCTGATGACAAAATTTTTCATATGGCTTTTACCTGGCGCCAGAGCCTATTCTAATTTTGAGGCCCATATTGCCAGTTTATGCATCATTGATTTTTGTGAAATTTGATCCTGGGGAATAGGCTGGATTACTTTATCGTGCACCAGCAGTCGATAAATATATTCGATTTTCTCGTTTGCCGAATCGGTGGGCTCAAACTCGACCACGCCTCTTTTTTCTCCGTACTTAACACCCTCGACAATTGCTTTTTTAAGCATCTCTTTTTCATTTTTAAGTTTTTTCATGACCGTCCCTCGTTGCTGGTGCCCGCCTGTATTTTATTGCAATCCACACCGCGAACAAAAATATACCGACGAATCCTAATATTTGAGCGGCGACCATAACAATCGCACCCACCAGTCCCGGTCCCTGTGTATCGAAACTGGATGTCGGAACCACAATTAAAAGCCAGGCCACCCACAAAAAACCTGCAAAGGAAAAACCTAAAAACAGGAATGCGGTATATTTAAGTGTGTTCATTTTTCAGCATTACCTAGCCTTGCTTTTGTTCCTTCACATGCTCCAGACATAACCAAACGCCAGAATAAGTGACAGGATAGATATTACTGTCGCGTTTACCGGTTTTGGCGACGCCCTTTTTACAAACAGAATCGAGGCCAGGACCAATGACAGTATCCCTGAGCCAATAGTGAGCACCACGCCGACAGAGCTCACAAAAACCATTCCCTCGTAACCGATTGGCGGGAATTCAAAATAGGTAACACTAAGGGCTAACATTGCCGATATTAATGCCACCTTTGAAAGAAACCCGGATAGTCTATACATCGCAAACTCTGGTTAGGTGCTTTTCCAAATATGTCTGTCAGGCGTTTTCGTTCTCATAGACATCCTTGAATAGTAACATTTCGCCTATTCTTTGTTCCGCACCATCCGGAAATCCACATCTTTCGGTAAATGATATGGAGTCCTTGTAAGTGCCGAATATGCGATCCCAAATCGGTATGTCACTGAAATTATATTTATGTACGTCATATTGATGATGCACGGAATGTAATTCCGGTGTTTGGATAAAATATCTTATCCAGTTCGGCGACTTTAAATTTGCGTGGTAGAAGTACTCGCCCGTTGCCGCGAAAAAGTTGTACCAAAAACTCGCCATTAACGAGACACCGAGTAACGGAAACAGTATGACTGCAGCAAGAATTGAATTTACGAAAATCTCGACCGGGTGCTTGTAAAACGAGGTAAGTACTTCGATACGTGAAGCGGAATGATGAATCTGGTGGAAAACTTGCCAGAACCCGTTTCGATGTCTCAGCCGATGCCACCAATAAAATACAAGTGTACCTATAAACCAACCAATAAAACCCTCTAACCAGGGAGATGCTAGTTGGGCCAGGTTAAAAAATGAATCTCCTCCAAGCCACTCCAGCCACAATCCACCAAACAATAGAGTAATTCCAAGTTGCACGAGGTTTATTGACAGGCAACGTATATACCAACCCGCTGAATGGGGTAACGGTCTTCCAGGAAAAACTCGTTCGGCGACGAGGAAAATTAATGTTGCGCAAATGAGCAGAATGGTAGGCAAAGTGATCAAAACAGTTAACGCCCGCGCAGGTGGCTAGTCATTTCAAATGATACTCTTCATGCTTTCGACTTCG
>JARFPR010000324.1 GCA_029288195.1 Gammaproteobacteria bacterium
ACGGGCAACGGTGTTCGAATACATTGAATGCTTTTATAATCGAAAACGCCGGCATGGTTACCTGGGTCACGTGAGCCCGGAGGAATTTGAAAACCAGACAGTCGGACTTTGTTAACGGTCCATTTTTCCAGGACAAGACCACCTGGCCGAAGGTCGCCACTGGTAGAGAGGCTTTCAGTGTCTGCTTTGGAGAAAGCAGGCGCTCAGAAACGATTTACAAGGATCGGCTAACGACCCTTCTCGGACGTTCATGATTCAAATTGACCACGGTTTTAAGGGAGTAACTCATTTTTCGGCCTGGTTTTCCAAAGCAATAGTCCTGTAATCGGTAGGTCCGGAGTCCGACTCCTCGTGCCGGCCCTATTTTCCTTTATCCAGATCATGCACGCGATGCTTTGGTTCGATCACTTCGGATCGCGCATCGCGACCAATTCGTCGTAGAGGGTTTGCGGTATATTGACCCCGTCACGTTCGGCCGCATCGCGGCGAACGAATCGCTGCGCACCTGGCAGCCGTGTCCCGGGTTGATCGAGTATCGCCGCCAGCAACGCCTCCAGCCGGTCGGCAAAGGCGCCATTCGAAAAAGGCTGCGGGTCGATCGCGATCATGAACTGACCGACACCTGGCGGGTCACCTATCTCCGTAAAAAACGAACTGGCTTCGTATCCGAAATTCGAAGCCGTGAGGGCCGCGGCCATCACCTCGACCATCAGCACCAGTTGTGCCCCCTTGGCATCCCCCATCGGCAGCAGTGTGCCCTGCATGGCAGCATCTGGATCGGTGGTGGGAGCGCCGTCACAATCAACCGCCCAGCCTTCCGGTATCGATTCGCCGCGCTGTGCTGCCACATTTATTTTACCTCGAGCGACCTTGCTGAGGCTCATGTCGATAACCAGCGGCGGGGAGCCAGGTCGTGGCGCAGCGAATGCGACCGGGTTCGTGCCAAACACGCCGCGGTTGCCACCCCAAGGTGCGATACCCTGCGGTGTGTTGCAAAAGTAAAGCCCGATCAGTCCCTGGTCGGCAAGCCGCTCGACCTGGTGCCCGGCTACCCCTGAGTGGTGGGAACGCGTGATGGCAGCCGCTGCGATGCCACTTTCCAGCGTCAGCTCGCACAAGGCTTCGAACGCCAGGTTGAGTGCTGGGTAGGCAAATCCGTGAACTGCATCGATGGTAAGGGCCGTGGCACCGGCACGCTGCAGTATCGGCGTGGCATGCCCGTCGACCTTGCCGCTTTTCGCCTGTGCGGCGTAGGATGGAATGCGCGACGCACCATGACCCTGCTGACCATCGGACTCTGCGGCGACGAGCGCTGCAGCCACCTGTTCGGCATTGGTTACGCTGGTATCGTGGGCGACGAAGATCGCTTCGGCGAGCGCCTGCAACGAGGGAAGGGAGAGGTTTACCGTGCTCATGGGGTTTCGCAATCCGTCAAATGGCCATCCGGAAGGTTGCGCACAGTATAGACAGCCTGACAGGCACTTACTACGACGAAATCCCAGCTGATGCCACGAAAAGCAGTCGAGGGAACGGGATCATCGAAGGCTTAGCCGCCGGGAAACAGGATTGCGATTACCCGGCGACTAATAATATCTTCCTGGCCAGGAATCAGTTCAGGAAAAAGCCTGGCCTGGTTTGGCACCCAGCAATTTCAGAATGCTGGCCAGTGGGCAGAAGCCGGTCATCGAAGCCTGCAGCAGGTTGGCACCGACAAAGGCAGTTAAAAACAACCAGTAAACATGATGAAGTTGTGACAGTGCAAGGCTGACAAGCACCACGGTCCCGGCAAACAGCATTACAATTCGATCAATACTCATGAACTATCCGCTCAATAATGACAAAGTATATAAGTATATTAGCCTATACTTATATAGTCAATTACAAATGCTCCTGCCTTAAAAAGGCTTCACCTGCGTTTTGAGACTGCCTGACGATTAGACTCTAATTGGCTTATAATGCGTACTTTCAGGAGGGGGCTGAGAATGACACCACTGCTGTTCATACGCGCAGGTGGCCTGCTGATGATCATCAGTGGGCTCGCACTTGGTTACTCCTATATCTCGCACCCGCAGCATATGCCAGCGGAAGTGATCGCTTCGTCCAACTGGATACTGATTCATGCGTTGTTTGCTGTTTCCCTGGTACTCGGCCTGCTGGGCACGACCGCACTTTATTCGGTTACGGCACAGCGCGCCGGGAGACTCGGGATGATTGGTTACGTCATGCTTTTTGTGGGCATGATGATGATTTTCGGGCTCGATTACTACGAGGTTTTGATCGCCCCATTCCTGGCAACAAATTATCCTGAGGTGATAAACGACCATGGCGCCGGCGACACCATGGGCATGGTGGCGTTCGCATTTCCTGTCTCCGGTTTTCTTACGGTAGTTGGCTACGCGCTGCTGGGCGCGGCGTGGAAACGATGCCGAATTATTCCCGGCTATCTCGGCCTTTTCCTTATCCTGTCGGCCATCGCCTTTGGTGTGGGCCTGAGCCCGGCAGGCGATATCGGGGTGGCTCGCATTACCGCAGCTGTATTCGGTGCGGCCCTGGTGGCCGTAGGCATCAGTGCCATGCTGCAAAATCAAAACTTTAATGCCGCCGCAGGGAAACATCCATGAAAATCAGATTTTTATCCGTATTGCTGGCCTTCCTCATCATGTTTGTTATGGCCGGTCTTTTTAACGGGCTGGTGGTCAACGAACTGGTTAGTGAAAATATCGAGTCCGCGATGCTGCGCGAGGCTCCGAACCTTGCGCTTATAGCACTCGGTTACGCACTGCTCGCCTTACTCATGACCCTGATTTATCCGCGCGTGGTCAGCCCGGCATCCTACTCGGTCCGGTCCGGTTTTCTGTTTGGCATGGTAGCGGGAATCTTCTGGCTGCTGCCCCAGGCCCTGGTGCTGCACGGCATTTACCGATTCCCATCGATGGACTTGTTGATTGACCCCGCCTGGGCCCTGTTAGAACAGGGTATCGCAGGAGCGTTTATCGGGCTGATTTACGCGAAGTTTTCGAAACCAGACACCAGCAGCTTCTGAAAGCCTTTTAAGCAGGATAAGCGGCTGTTTTAGTATAAATTTTACCTGGTCCCGGAGATTACAATGATCAGTAATGGAACTGGCCTTCCCATTCACCCTGACGAAAATCAATTTCGACACGTGCTGGAACCATGCGTCCGGCGACTCCCCGCGACAGGTCTTTACCCATGGGATGGTTCAAGGCAAATTCTCGCGGATCGCAAACCGCTGACGCGATCGGTCGAAACGCGAGTTTGAGCTTGTGATTGACTGCTACAGTATCGAATTCCACCAGTCGGTGAAACAGCACTCTCTTTTTGACGACACAGGAGAAATACAGCTGTAATTCGATGATCAATGGTTGCTGGCAGGACTGCAGCGCAGCCTCGGCGCGCCCGGTCCAGCAGACATCCACATCACGCCGGTTGATGCGCACGGTTTGATGGTGCTGATACCTGTGAATCCAGCGATCCAGCCAGCGCAACGGGTTATCGATCGCAAAGTAACTGGCGCTCAAGTTCAGCATCGACATTGCTCTAATCTACCACAAAGCCGCGGCATTGAGCTGGATGTCTTCCATGGTAATACCCAGCGCTTCATCGCGGCATAAAAAGGCGGCCAGTGCGCCGAGCTCCTGCGGTTGCACCAGGCGTTTCTGCGGTTGTTCGGCAACCAGTTTCTCAATTTCCTCGTCGACGCTGTGCCCGGCTTTTCCTGCCTGGATCTGCATACTGCTATTGAACATTTCGGTTTGTACCCAGGTCGGGCTGATGACGACCGAACTAACGCCATGCGGGGCACCTTCAAGCGCAACCGCCCGGCTCAATCCCAGCAAACCTGATTTGGATGCACAGTAGGCCGCATGATCGGCTACGGCCGTGGTCGCCGCGGTAGAACCAATATTAATGATACGCCCCCAGCGGCGTTCGATCATTTTTGGTAAACAGGCACGAATCATGCGAAACGGCCCGGAAAGATTGATATCGATGACATCGAGCCATGATTTTTCATCATGCCCACAAACCAGTTCATGCGCGGTTACCCCTGCCGAATTGACGAGAATATCGGCATCTCCATGTTCGTTTGCCAGTGCCTCGACAAATGCAGCCACGCTATCGACGTCGGCAACATCGAGTTTTTGATAAAAAAACGCGTCACTGACGGACTTCAGTTCCTCGATAACTTCCCCGGGTTGCCGGCGTGCACCGACCGCGATGGTTGCCCCCCGTTCGGCCAGCGCGATCGCGATCGCCTTACCGATGCCGGCAAAGCCACCCGTTATAATTGCGATCCGGCCTTCGAGGTAACGTTCCACGACTACCATTCGCCGGTTGTCGGCATCGATACCCAGGGTTCTGCCGGTGCTAATGGCTCACCTTTTTGCAGGAGCTCAATCGAGATGTTGTCCGGCGAACGGAAAAACGCCATGTGCCCGTCGCGAGGCGGAACGTTGATAGTAATCCCGGCATCCAGCATTTTCTGGCAAACCGCGTAAACATCATCCACCGCGTAGGCCAGGTGACCGAAATTTCGCCCACCCTGGTATTCCTCACCGTCCCAGTTGTAAGTCAACTCGACCAGCGGCGCGCGTTCGGCCCTGACCTGTTCGAGATCTTCCGGTGCCGCGAGAAATACCAGCGTAAACTGACCTTCCTCGCTTTCATAGCGATCGGTTTCAACCAGGCCAAGCAGGTCCCGGTAAAAACCCAGCGACGCTTCCAGGTCGTGCACGCGCACCATGGTGTGTAAGTATTTCATTGGAATATCTCGTGTTTAAATTCGCCAGGTATTATGTCATAGCTTTTTCAGGCTGGTAAGGCGGCCTCGAATTCACTAACATCAGGCTAAATTACCCGGTAAGCAACATGAAATTCAATCCAAACGTACTTGATTGCGCAGCGGCACCCATCGCCGAAGCCTGGTCCTGGGTAACGAATCCGCAGTCCGAAAACCTGATCGATATGTGCCAGGCGGTGCCAGCGCATCTGCCACCACAGTCACTCAGGGACTACCTCGGAGACGCGATCAAGGCTGGCGAAGGTGCAACCTATACCGACATCCGTGGCATTCCATCCTTGCGCGAAGCATTGGCGGGTAATATCAGCGAGCGTTACCAGGGGTCAGTCACTGCCGACGACATCCTCATAACCGCGGGCTGCAACCAGGCGTTTTGCTCGGTTGTCGACACCCTGTGTGAGGCGGGTGACGAGGTCATCGTGCCACTACCCTGTTATTTCAATCATCAGATGTGGTTGACGACCCGTGCCGTGGTGCCACGCTACCTGTCGTTTAATGCCGAGACCGCGATGCCAGACCCGGGTGAAGCAAGTTCGTTGATTAACGAGCGTACCCGGGCAATC
>JARFPR010000414.1 GCA_029288195.1 Gammaproteobacteria bacterium
AAATTATGTTTATTTATATAGTCTGCCACCACCGGGCGTATGCATCGCTCCGTGGCCTCACCCTGCTCCAACGCGGCACGCACTTCGCTTGATGAGCAGTCAGGCGCTTCGACTTCGAGCATTAGAATGGCACCCGCCAAATGTTCAGACAAAACCCCCGGTGATTCGGCAAAATATGCATCAAAAATATGCGAGTCCACCGCGTAACCCGGCCGATAACAGACCACCAGGTGAGCAATCTTCAGAATTTCATGCGGTAGTTTCCAGCTGGCGAAATTATTGAAAGCGTCCGCACCGAGCACCAGTACCAGGGTCGCGTCAGTTTGGTGGCGGATCTCGCGTAGGCTGTCGAGCGTGTATGATGGTCCACTGCGATCGAGCTCAAGAGTGTTCAGCGCAAACGCCTTCTCGTCTGCGATCATCAATTCAATCATCGCGCAGCGATCCTTGGTTGAGGCATGGGGTTGATCTCGATGCACAGGCAATGCGCAGGGCATAAACTGTACCTGCTCCAGGCCAAGCCGCGTAAGTACCTGGGTAGCAATGTGAAAATGCCCCTCGTGGATCGGATCGAAGGTGCCTCCCAAAATTCCTATCATTTTAGCGCTGCACTAGGTACGTACGTTTCCGTCCCCGAAAACAACGTACTTCTGCGAAGTTAAACCTTCCAGCCCCACCGGCCCACGAGCATGCAGTTTATCGGTGCTGATCCCGATCTCGGCGCCCAGGCCATATTCGAAACCATCTGCAAACCCGGGCGAGGCATTGACCATGACCGAACTCGAGTCGACGCGCCGGGTAAATGCGCGGGTATGGCTATAGTCTTCGCTGACAATCGCATCGGTGTGATGCGAGCCGTAGTGATTAATATGCTCGATCGCCTGCTCGAGACCATCGACAATACGAATCGATAAAACCGGCGCCAGGTACTCGGTAAACCAGTCATCTTCGCTGGCGGGATTAATTTTTGCAGCGTCGAACTTACGACTGCGATCGCAACCGCGCAACTCGACACCGCTGGCCGACATTTGCTCGACAATGCCGGGCATAATACGATCTGCAATCGCATCTGACACCAGCAGGGTCTCCATCGCGTTGCACACGCCGTAGCGCCTGGTCTTCGCGTTTACGGCGATGTTCAGCGCCTTTTGTGGGTCGGCATGATCATCTATGAAGACATGACAAACGCCATCCAGGTGCTTGATCACCGGAATCGTCGATTCACCGGCGATACGCTCGATCAGGGATTTGCCGCCGCGCGGAATGATCACGTCTATGCTGTCATGCATCTTCAACATCTGGCTGACCGCTTCACGGTCGGTGGTATTAATCACCTGGACCGCTTGCTCTATCAAACCGGCTTGCTTCAGACCCTGTTGAATACACTGGTATATGGCCTGGTTCGAATGCAGCGCTTCCTTGCCACCACGCAATATACTTGCATTGCCGGATTTAAGGCATAACGCCGCCGCGTCGATTGTCACGTTTGGTCTTGATTCGTAAATAATGCCGATAACACCCAGCGGCACTCGCATCTTGCCCACCTGGATACCGGAAGGACGATAGCGCAACTCGGTGATTTCACCGATCGGGTCAGCGAGACCTGCCACCTGTTGCAATCCTTCGATCATCGCATCGATGCGTGCCTGGTTCAGTTCAAGTCGCTCCAGCATAGCGGCACTTAACTGGTTAACACTGGCCGCCTCGAGATCCTTTTTATTTTCCTGCAGGATAAAATCTCGACGCTGATCCAGTACCTTTGCGATCGCGAGTAAGGCCTGGTTTTTATGCTGTGGCTCCGCATGCGCGAGTTCAGCTGCTGCCGCGCGTGCCGACTGACCGAGCTGCAGCATGTACGGACCCAGATTCGTACCCTGTTCTTTATGTAACGCAACACTCATAATCTATTACCAATATCGCCGCTGAAGTCGGCAACCAGTGATCTTACCTGTAACCAGTCCTGCTCATATAATTCACTGTCCTGTTGCCCCTTTCCAAGGCGATCTAATGTAGCACAGCTTTGTAGCAAACGCTCAATCCGTGAAGCCCCGAGCCTTGACAATGCGGCCTGGTAAAGCCCCTGTTTACGTCCCCAGATGCGCAGTTCCTGCCAGATGCGATCACCAATCGAACCACCGCGTTGGGCCTGCTTGAG
>JARFPR010000426.1 GCA_029288195.1 Gammaproteobacteria bacterium
AGCTTGGTATCGATCAGGGTCATGCCCTGGAAAATCTCGGTGCTTTCCTTGTAGTAGTCAATGAATCGATTCTCGACCGAAAGCCTTGGAATGCCAGTTAGCGCGATCAATATGAGTAACGCGAAGATCATCAGCGTGGCACGGGTCCGATGCTGGATGAAATTGGCAATCGAGGCGGTTACCTTGCCGGTCAAGTCTTTCTTGGCCAGGGAGTCGAGTCGCGGCAATAGCATCAGGGCTGCCGGGAATAAGGTGAACGCGAGCACGAACGAAACTGTAATACCGATGACCATCATCCAGCCAAAGTCGATAACCGGTCGAATTCCGCTTACCAGCAATGAACCAAACGCGACAATGGTAGTGACGGCAGTGTAAAAACTCGGAGTGAACTTGCTTTGCACGGTTTCGCTGACCAGTTCGTATTGACTGGCCTCGGGTTCGATCATCGCGAGTTCGCGGTAACGCACTACCAGGTGAATGATCAGAGATAACGTGATGATCAGCAACAGCGAAATGAAATTCGAGGAAACTACCGTCACCGGCCATTGCGACCAGCCGAGATAACCCATCATCGTCATGGCACTGGTCAGACAAACCGCCAGCGGCAACACTACCCAGCGAATATGTTTAAACGAAAATGCGAGGATGATTACGATAAACAGAACCACCCCGACACCGAATACCTTGAGGTCACTGCGGATAAACTCGATCGAATCGGATGTGATCATCGGTACTCCACCGAGGTAGAGCGTTGCTTTGCCGCGATAAGCATCCATGATGCGGCGCACATCTACGATGGTCTGATCCAGTTTTAATTTATGGGCCAGGTTTTCTTTTTTTATCTGTGCCGATAACTGCTCAAGCCGCTGTGCTGCATCCGGAATGGTGCCAACTTTTTCGTACAGCTTGTCACGATTGTTAATCAGGTCGAGCAGTCGTTGGTTGACTACCAGGTTTACCTGCATTGCGGTGGTATCACCCTCGCTGTTGACCAGCAGGTTCTCGTACAGGGGACTTTGCCTCATCTCCTGTTCGGCAAGCTCGATATCGACGTCGTCGCTTTCCAGGGTGCGCGCTTTACGGGAGATTTCAGCGAGCGTCATCGGCGGGCTGTCCACCAGTGGCACGTCGAGCATGCTGATAACGTTATCGACCTGTTCGAGCTGACCCAGTTCATCTCGCAGGTGGGTAATATCGGCGATAACCGCTTCGCTGAAAAGCGGTTGCTCCGGGCTATAGGTGACTATGAGGAAGTCATCCGACCCGTACTGGTCGCGAATGCTGCGATAGGATTTAAGACTGGCATCGTTCTCGAGCACCAGCGAATCGGCCGAGGCGTCAAGCTCGAAGTCGGGTATATGCAACAGGAAAAACACCACCACGCTGGTAATGACAATCAGCGTTGCCAGTGGTTGTTTCAACACC
>JARFPR010000034.1 GCA_029288195.1 Gammaproteobacteria bacterium
ATCAGGCACCCGCTATCGGGCAGGCCAGCGCTATACGTTAACGGCGACTTTACCGTGAAGTTCGAAAACTGGACGCAGGAGGAATCGCAACCGCTGCTCGATTACCTGTATGCCCATGCCCGGCAGAATGAATTCACCTGCCGTTTCCACTGGCAGCAAGGCTCTATGGCGATCTGGGATAATCGCGCCACCCACCATTGCGCGCTCAATGACTATCACGGTGAGCGCCGCTTGATGCATCGCATTACAATTGAAGGGGTAGGACTGCAAGCCGCGGCAGCCTGACGACTGCCGCGGTTGTAGTCGTTAGCTGGCCGCCTTGACCTCGTGCATGTGCACGTCTTGCTGCGGATAAGGTATCGAGATTCCAACCTCGTCGAACTTCACCTTGATGTTCTCCAACAGGTCTGCACGCACCGGCCAATAGTCCCCGGATTCAACCCAGGGACGCACGTTCAGGTTGACGCTGCTGTCGGCGAGCTCACCCACCGCGATCGCCGGTGCGGGATCTTTCAGGATGCGCTCGTCGGCCTCGATGATCGCCATCATGATGTCACGCGCCTGGCCGATGTTATCGTCGTAGCCGATACCGAACACCAGGTCGATCCGACGCGTTGGCAGTGCGCTGGTGTTGGTGATATTGCCACCGATAATTGCGGAATTGGGCACGATCAGGCGCTGGTTGTCACCGGTGTGCATTAGCGTGGCGAACAAACCGATTTCATCGACCACGCCGGAAACGCCACCCGCGGTAATGAAATCACCAATTTTGAAGGGTCGGAAGATAATGATCATAACGCCGGCGGCAAAATTACCCAGCGAATCCTTGAGCGCGAGGCCGATAGCAAGACCGGCGGCAGCAACAATCGCCATCAGCGAAGTAACGTTAACCCCGAGCGAGTCGATGGCTGCGAGTACCACCGCGACCAGCAATATCCCGTAGGTTATGTTGCCAATAAATCCAACCAATATGGCGTCGGTACCGGCTCGAGTCATAGCCTTTTTAATCAGGTTGCTCAGCATGCGTGCGACGATTTTACCGACGATAAATATCGCAATCGCGATTGCGATCTTGAGGCCCCAGTCGAAGGCGTTTTCAGATAACCAGGTTGTTATATTTTCCATGATGTCTCCTTGAAGATAGTCCTGTGTCGTTAATTTAAGCGGCGCGATTGTGCCATCTATGAATGGATTTGAGGAGCTTTTTTTGCAATAAATATAAATCTAAAAATAAGAGTGGAATGTTTTACTATGATTCAGATCTTAAGCATCAATAACTACTGCGAGGTCCTCCATGGAACTACCCTTCGTCGGTGACACTATTAATTCCTTTGTGTCCGGTTTTTTGTCCATTGTCGCGACCTTGTTTGTACTGGCGATATGTATCGGTTTCATATCCCTGATAGTCATATATATCATCGATGTAACCCAAACCAAGCAGGCGATTCGGCGCAACTACCCGGTGGTCGGTCGGTTTCGCTATTTCTTCGAGCACCTGGGTGAGTTTTTCCGACAGTATTTTTTCTCGATGGATCGTGAAGAACTGCCGTTCAACCGGGCCGAGCGTTCCTGGGTTTATCGCGCGGCCAAGCATATTGATACCACGGTCGCCTTTGGTTCAACCAAGGATTTAAAACCCGCAGGGACCACGATATTCGTTAATTGCGCCTTCCCCACCCTCGGCGCCGATGCGGTACCACCGGGCGAAGTCACGATCGGGCCCTATGCCGAGCGACCTTATGTCACGCGCTCGCTGTACAATATTTCCGGGATGAGTTATGGCGCCCTCTCGGCGCCCGCAATAACCGCGCTGGCCAACGGCGCCAAAAAAACCCGTTGCTGGATGAATACCGGTGAAGGTGGTGTATCGCCGTTTCACCTCGAACCGGGTTGTGACCTGGTGGTACAGATTGGTACCGCCAAGTATGGCGTGCGCGACCTCGAGGGTAATCTTGATGATGGCAGGCTCAAGCAACTTGCGACTTATGAACAGGTACGCATGTTCGAAATCAAGCTGAGCCAGGGCGCCAAGCCGGGTAAGGGCGGCATCCTGCCTGGCGCCAAGGTGAGTCCCCAGATTGCCGAGATTCGCGGTATTCGGGTCGGTGAAGACTCGATCAGCCCGAATCGGCATCCCGACATCAACTCGGTAGACGACCTGCTTAATGTGTTAAATCACATCCGCAATCTCACCGGTCGTCCGGTTGGATTCAAATCCGTGATCGGTGCCAGTGGTTGGCTGGAGGAGCTATTCGATGAAGTTCAGAGACGTGGCATCGAATCCGCACCGGATTTTATCACTGTCGACGGCGCGGAAGGGGGTACAGGTGCGGCGCCAATGCCGCTGATAGATGAAGTGGGCCTGCCCTTGCGCGAAGGTTTACCGCTGGTGGTCGACAAGTTGAACCTGTACGGTTTACGCGACCGGGTCAAGGTGATCGCCTCGGGAAAACTGGTGCACCCGGCAAAAGTCGCCTGGGCGCTCTGCATGGGAGCCGATTTCTGTACCTCGGCCCGCGGTTTCATGTTTGCGCTAGGCTGTATCCAGGCATTGCAATGTAACAAGAACACTTGTCCAACTGGAATCACTACCCATGATGTCAAGTTACAGCGCGGACTGGATCCGGTAAACAAGGCACAGCGGGTGGCCAGTTTCCAGGACCAGATTGAGCACGAAGTCGGTATCATCGCCCATTCCTGCGGGGTTCACGAACCGCGTCAGCTGCGCCGCTTCCATTGTCGGGTGGTGCAGGATAATGGTCGTTCGATTCCGCTGGATGAAATCTACCCGGATCAAGCCACGGCTGAACCAGTACCTGTCACCTAAGGAGGAAAAATGAAAGCGAGCGATTTGTTTGTTCGTTGCCTCGAGAACGAGGGCGTCGAGTATATTTTTGGCATTCCGGGAGAAGAGAATCTCGATGTTATGGATTCGATGATCGGCAGCAGCATCAAGTTCATTACAACCCGCCACGAGCAGGGCGCGGCATTTATGGCGGATGTCTACGGTCGCCTTACCGGCAAGGCAGGGGTATGCCTGTCTACGCTGGGTCCGGGAGCAACTAACCTCGTCACCGGATTCGCCGACGCCAATATGGATCGCGCACCGATTATCGGAATTGCGGGTCAGGGTGCAACCACGCGCATGCACAAGGAAAGCCACCAGGTACTCGACCTGGTTAACCTGTTTGCCCCGATCTCAAAATACAGCGTGCAGATTCGCGAGCCTGAAATCGTTGCCGAAATCGTGCGCAAAGCCTTTAAAGCGGCCCAGGCGGAAAAGCCCGGTGGTAGCTTTATCGATTTCCCCGAAAACGTTGCCGAAATGGAGGTAGAGGGTAAGGAGCCACTCAAGGTTCAAAGTCCTGAACCTCCATTACCCCCCGCCGACAAGATAAGCCAGGCCGCCGAAATTATTTCCAGCGCAAACTATCCGATAGTGATGGCAGGCAATGGTGTCGTGCGCGCCAATGCGAACGATGCACTGGTTGGTTTCGCGGAAAAACTCAACATTCCAGTCGCAACCACGTTCATGGCCAAGGGGAGTATTCCGTTTTCACATGAGCTCTCGCTTGGAACCGTGGGCTTGCAGGCCCACGACTATGTTGCCTGTGGTTTCGACCGTGCCGATGTCGTGATCTGTATCGGCTACGACATGATCGAGTACCACCCGCACCTGTGGAACCAGGAAAAAACCGCGCGGATCATTCACATCGACATGAGCGCCGCGGAGGTCGACGAACACTATATCCTCGAATGCGGTGTGGTTGGTGATATCGGTGCTGCATTGACGGCGATTGCGGCCGAAGCCACACCACAGGCTGAATTAAAGGCACAGGTCCTGCGGGAAACCATTGTTACCGAATTGAATTCCCATGAAAGTAATGAAGCGTTTCCGCTGTCACCGCAGAGGATTATTCTGGATTTACGCAAGGCTCTGAATGCGGACGATATTGTCGTATCCGATGTGGGCGCGCACAAAATGTGGATGGCGCGCATGTACCAGGCCGAGCGCCCCAACACCTGTATCATTTCCAATGGTTTTGCGTCGATGGGGATAGGGCTGCCGGGAGCTATCGCGGCCAAGCTTGCCTTTCCGGACAAAACTGCGGTAACCGTGACCGGAGATGCCGGTTTCATGATGAATTCACAGGAAATCGAAACGGCTTTGCGCATTGGCGTCGCGGTCGTAATCCTGGTGTGGAACGATAGCAAGTACGGTCTTATCAAGTGGCACCAGGATCGTCGTTTTGGTCGAGA
>JARFPR010000078.1 GCA_029288195.1 Gammaproteobacteria bacterium
GCGCGTAAACGTTGATCGATATCATGCGCCATTTCGGGGTGCTCTTTGAGGAACATTCGTACATTGTCCTTGCCCTGGCCGATACGCTCTTCGTTATAGCTGTACCAGGCGCCGGCTTTTTCGATCATGCCATGCTTCACACCCAGGTCGATGAGTTCACCTTCGTACGATGAACCTTCACCATAGAGAATTTCAAATTCGCATTGTTTAAACGGTGGCGCCACCTTGTTCTTAACTACTTTAACGCGGGTCTCGTTGCCAATTACTTCGTCCCCACGCTTGATCGCCCCAATGCGTCGTATGTCGAGGCGCACGGAGGCATAGAACTTTAGCGCGTTGCCGCCGGTCGTGGTTTCCGGGTTACCGAACATGACACCGATCTTCATACGGATCTGGTTGATAAATATGACCATGGTATTCGAGCGTTTGATGTTAGCGGTGAGCTTACGCAGCGCCTGTGACATCAGGCGTGCCTGCAGGCCCATATGCGAATCACCCATGTCACCCTCGATCTCCGCCTTTGGCGTCAATGCGGCAACCGAGTCTACGACAACAACTTCAACCGCCCCCGAGCGCACCAGCATGTCGGTTATTTCGAGCGCCTGCTCACCGGTATCGGGCTGCGACACCAGCAGGTTATCGATGTTGACGCCCAGCTTGTCGGCATAGCTTGGATCAAGCGCGTGCTCGGCATCGACAAATGCGGCGGTACCACCATTTTTCTGACACTCGGCGATGACCTGTAAAGCCAACGTGGTTTTACCCGAAGATTCAGGCCCATAGACCTCGATGACACGGCCACGGGGTAAACCACCGATACCCAACGCAACATCGAGTGGCAGGGACCCGGTTGATATCACCCCCATGGTCGTATCGACCCCGGAATCACCGAGTCGCATGACCGATCCCTTGCCGAATTGCTTCTCGATTTGCCCCAGCGCTGCATCGAGCGCCTTTTGTTTGTTGTCGTCCATTTGTTACCTACCTTTGCGTTGAGTTGCCGAATTATCACATAGTCCAACGAGAACATAAAGAGAACTTTTTAAATTTACCCTGAATTTCCGATAGACCTTTACATAAACCTGGCTCGCATTATATTGGCTTAGTGGCTCATAGCGTGAGCCATATAGAAATAAATGAAAAAACAGGAAATTACCGCAATAGGTTGAACCGTGCGGAATGCAACGATAGTCTTTAACAAACCTGACTGGAATTCCCGTGAACAACAATAATCGCCCCGATCTTTCCGCACGCAGTATTGTGATGCTGACAGGGTCCGTAATCGCCATCGCCTCGGTCACACTGCTGTGGCCCGACGCACCAGCCCCGGGATCGCCGCTGGCCCAGGTATGCGGAGCGCTGGGGGCATTGCTGTTATTCGCCCCGTTCGCATTTGTCATCATGAAACGCTCGGGCCTTGCCAACAGCCCACCGGCATGGTTTATCGGCCATGTCCTGGCAACCTCTCTCGGAACCTGCCTGATCTTTATCCATGTCGCCGCGGGCGACTGGATTTCACCACCCGGGATTATCCTACTGCTGTTAGTATTTTTAATTCTGCAGGGCAGCATTTTGCGCGCTATATTCTCGCGCGGCTTCAGCCTGCTGTTTGCGCACAGCAGTGCTCCCGGTGGATTTAACGCGCCAGGTAGCCTCGATAAAGCAGCGCTGCAAGGGATTATCGATGCCAAGACCCAGCTACTGGGCACCCTCGATCCCGCCGCCAAGGAAGCGCTATTCTCACCCGCCCTCAAACACTGGCTGCGCCATCCATGGAACAGTTTTAGATACCTGGCGCTGGCCGAGCGCGAAGCGCGCATGATCGGCGTACGTGCGAGCGCCGGTATTGAACTCGGTTGGTCGCGCCGCATTCACATGCTGGCAGCACTCGGCTTTTACCTGGGCCTGGTAGCGCATATCGTCGT
>JARFPR010000236.1 GCA_029288195.1 Gammaproteobacteria bacterium
GTTACCGTTCGACTTGCATGTGTTAGGCATGCCGCCAGCGTTCAATCTGAGCCAGGATCAAACTCTTCAGTTTAAAGCTTTGAGCTTAAAACAGAGCGTAATCCCCACTCTAAATTACTTAGAATTTAGGTTGGTTCTTACGCTCGAATTTGCCTCTGCAAACTCCAGCGCAAGCACCCACACAAATTATCTGAATACATTGTTAAAGAGCAGTCCCCGGTTTATCGGGGCGGACCCACAATTATACAGGCGGAGGGCTTCTCTTGGCTAGTCCTCGCCTGCCATCAAACTTTGGTTTTGGGGTCTGCCGAGGGACACCGTACCCTCAGCGAGCGGGGCATTATAGCGACCGAAGCCCCGCCGTCAACAGAAAATCGAAACTTTTATGACATTCGCTCCAGGGGAGCGGTTCCGAACCCTTGCCGGCCGTGCGGAAAGCGTCCTGGCTGGATCAATTTATAATTGAAATCAACTAATTACCCAGGCGCAGGCGCGTTGGGCGACGACCGTCGTCCGGCCACGAACCCTGGCGGCCCTGCGCCCCGCCGGACGCACATTGCGCTGATCTGCGCCCCCGGTAGCCCCCGGCGACCCCTCAGAAACGGAAATTGAAGCCGGCCATCGGACCCTGGTAATCGAAATCGAGTCTCAGGTCGTCGTCCCGGAATTCGGCCGTCTTGTACTGGTAGCCAAAGAGAATGCGATTTTGTTGCCGCTTGCCGACCGTCCAGGCAAGGTTGGCCCGCAGCAGCACCGTGCCTTCGGAGTCGCCGAAACTGGTATCCGCGCGGGTCAGCAGGGACCAGCGCTCCGAGAAGTCGAAACGATAGCGCAGGCCAACGAGTGCGTCGTAATAGTCCTTGTCCGAGCGTCGCTCCCCAACGATCGAATCGTCGGCGATGAGGCGGAACGTATAGCGATCATCGAACCCCGAGAAGCGCACTCCGCCATACAGATTAAAGTTCGATCCGGCGCCTTGTGGCCACCAGGCGACCGCGCCGTCTAGAAAAAGCTGCTTGCTATTGGTGTCAATGACGAGTGCCGTGCGCTCGGTCGAGTCCGAGGTCTTGAGGTACGTCAGGTCGCCGAAAGCCGTCCAGTTGCCGCGACCTCCTTCGACATGAATCATGAATGCCGCATCGAGGATATCGAGCAGGTCGCTGAAGGAAATCTCGCCCGTGCCGATATTCGTGTCCCGAAACGTCAGGTCGACGCTGGTCTCCGTCGCCCAGAGATATGGCGTGATCGACCACCCGAAACTGTCCGCTTCCTCCCCGTGCGCGACACCCGCCGAAACCAAGATGAAAATGATCGACGCCGAAAGCCCGCGCCACGAAGAAAAACCCAACATATTCATATCCTCTTGTGCAGCCATTAGCCTGCGGTGACTCTTGATTGGCGATCTGCCTGTTCGGAGCTAAAGTGGGACACTATTAAGAGCTGTCCTCTCCGGCAAATCCATACGTGGATAGCGCAGCCACCGCAATATAGCAGGGGTACTGGCCATGATCAGTCTTGATAGCGGAAATCCCGGGCGACGGGCAAGGACCCTGTTCTTCTGCAGGGCGGCCGCGCTACTTTGCGTGGCCCTGACCAGCATGAACGCATTGGCACAGGAACTCACTCCGCGAACCTACTGGCCGGCACCCAAGGGTACCCGGTTGTTCATATTTGGCTACGCCCACCAAACCGGCGACGTGGTGACCGACCCGTCCATCCCGATCACGGGTGTCGACTCCCGTATCGACTCGGCCGTGCTCGCCTACCAGCA
>JARFPR010000263.1 GCA_029288195.1 Gammaproteobacteria bacterium
CCCCTGCCGGAAGCGAATGACAATGAGCGTTGCATCGAGCGTATTACCGACTTTTACCGCGCGCTCGACGCCGCCGGCACTCGCCCGGTGTCAATTGGCGGTGATCATGCCGTTACCGGCGGCATCATGCAGGCCATTTCCGGAGACAAGGCCCGGCTGACGGAAGGACGCAAGGCTGCATTCCTGCATTTCGATGCGCATACCGATGCTTACGAGCAGGTGCCGCATTTTCTCGGTGCGGTAAAATCCGCGGCGCACTGGGCGGCTTACCTGGTGCGCGACGGTTACATCGATACCGCGCATAGCGTGCAGATCGGCATGCGCGGCAATCCGCGTACGCTCGACTGGTGGAAAACCAGTTCCGATCTCGGTTATGAAGTGGTGCCGATCAAACGTTATCGTGAGTTGGGACCGCGGAAAACGATGGAGTTGATTAACGATCGCATTGGCGATGCGCCGCTCTATATCACCTTTGACCTGGATTGTATGGATACGACCATATGTCCCGGCGTGGCTAACCTCGAATGTGGTATCCAGGGCTTCCAGGTCGATGAAGTGATGGAGCTATTGCGTTGCGTGCGTGGTAAAAACATCATCGGTGGTGACGTTGTCTGCCTGATGCCTACCAAGGATCATCCCAATCGGCAAACCTCGCATTTCGCCACCGCCGTAATGTTCGAAATCCTGAGCCTGATCGCCGACACAAACCAATCGGTATAGGAGGTAAAATGGTGGGATTATGTTGAGTGAAACGCAGATAGCGGAATTTTGGCAAAGCGGGGTGGTCGTGGTGGAGTCGGTTTATTCGGCTGCGGAGCTGGAGCCGGCCCGCCAGCAACACGAGCACTGGATCGAGGAATCGCGACAGCATGACGGACCCTTCGGTGAAATGCTGGATGGTCGGCCACGTTTCGATGTGGAGCCGGGTCATTGTGCCGATGCACCCGCCCTGCGTCGCGTTGCCTCTCCCGAGGAAATTTCTGCAGCATTTTTAAAGCTGATCGAGAAGGGGCCCATGCTCGACGCAGTGGCTGATCTGCTGGGTGAAAACTTACGATTTCATCATGCCAAGCTCAATAGCAAGTTGCCAGGCAGCGGTACCACGGTGAAATGGCACCAGGATTTCACCTTTGACCCGCACAGCAACGATGACTGCATCACTGCCATGCTTTTTTTCGATGATATCGATAGCGATATTGGCCCGGCGCGGGTTGTTCAGGGTTCGCATCGTGGGCCGCTGCATTCGCTGTGGCAGCAGGGAAAATTTACCGGGGCAGTCGATGGTGAGATAGCCTCGGAGTGTGAAGCTAAAGCGATCGAGTGCCTGGGCCCTGCCGGCAGTTTGTGCCTGATGCATACGCGCGCATTACACGCTTCATCGGAGAACCTGACGCAGCAACCGCGTACACTTTACATCGCCACCCTGACCGCCGCGGATGCGATACCGCTGGTACCCTGTGCGGTACCGAGCGTTTACTCAGGCAAAGTGGTGCATGGCGTAGACCCCGGTCGCATACGTTCCGTGGCTTTTGAGATGGAGAATCCGGAGATTCCTGCCGGGGCTTCTTTTTTTAATCAGCAGGCCGGCAGCTAGTGCGCTAGAAACAGGGGCACCGGCGACTGCTTGAGTAAATCACGGGTTACCCCACCCAGGATAATTTCGCGCAGGCGTGCGTGACCATAAGCACCCATGATAATCATATCGGCATTCATATCGGCCGCCTGTCCGATGATCGCGTCGGTGGTACTGATATCCGGATCACTGATGCCGCTGGAAACTGACTCGATCCCATGCGACTTTAGCAACTTGTCGAGTTCCTGTGCGTGGGGATGACCACGCGCCGTTTGGCTGTCGCCATCGTCCGGTTCAGACGACAGCACCACGACCGTCTCAGCACGGGTTAGAAAGGGCATGGCCTCGCGCAGCGCGCGTGCCGATTCACGGCTGGCATTCCAGGTGAGTAACACTCGCTTTCCCGGGGCCTCGAGTTTTCCACTGTGTGGCACCACCATGCAGGCGCAGGCGCCCTCGAACAGCAGCGCATCGGCGAGCCCGTAGCTGGAATTATCAGGGTCATCGGGTTGGTCCTGTCCCAGCACCAACAGGTCTGAATACTTGGTATGCTCGCGTAAAATCGGAATGACCTGTCCCTCCACTACATGAGCCTCCATAGAGACCCCGGATTCATCGGCGAGCTTCTGATAGCCCGCCAGCGTATCCCTGGCCCGTGCGACTGCCTTTTCGGTTACATCGGTAATCAAATCGACACTGATCTGGGCTTCGACATAGGATGGCACGACATAATCGGGAACGATGAATAGGCCGGTGAGTTTTGCATCGAATTTCCGTGCCAGCTCAAAAGCGGTAGTCAGCCGGTTTTGGCAGCCACTGCTGTGATCCAGATGGATGAGTATATTCTTGAATTCCATGGTGCTTACTCCGATGGGAAGATAAGACGATAATGGGATACAAAGCATACCGCGGTATTGATTTGAATCAATGCATGTTCGGGTTTATCGCCTGCCTGGCAGGGTTGGCTTAACCAGGTTGGGCCTTCGTGAAAGGACAAAAAAAAGCGGCATACAGTGTATGCCGCCAGTTCAAGCCAGGGTAATTAACTGACCTTGATATCGATCGATTTCGGCTTGGCCTCTTCGGCCTTGGGAATCACCAGCGATAACACACCATCCTTGTAATTCGCTTCTACCCTTTCATCTTTAACCGCGTCCGGCAGCGTAAAACTGCGCGCGAAAGAGCCGTGAAAGCGCTCGGTACGATGGCGCTTGGTGCCTTTGCCGGTTTCCTTCTCGGTCTGCTTTTCACCGCGGATACTGATTACGCCATTTTCCAGTTTGACGTCGATGTCCTTCTTGTCGACGCCAGGCAGATCAGCCTTGATGACATACCTGTCTTCCTGTTCCTCGATGTCACAGGACGGCGCCCAATCGGCAAAACTCAAGTCGTTACTCAATTGAGAACCGGAACCACTCGCACTCTTGTTGTAACGGGACAGCAGATTTTCGAATTCCTGAAAAGGATTCCAAACTTGCATATTCATGATTCGCTCCTTAATTAAATGGATAACAAAAATAGTATATGGATTCCCGCAACAGGTGTATTGACGCGGATCAACTGCCTTGTAAATTGCAGGGTTATTTAGCCCTGTTGATCCATTGCCCAGCGAATTGCGCGCTGGTTTAATTCATGCGCTGAGCCAAGCCCCAGTTTTTTCTTGATGTTCGCCTGGTGGGTTTCGATGGTCTTGATACTGAGGTTAAGCTGTTCGGCAATCTGGCTACTGGAAACGCCTTCGCCGATTAACTCGAATACCTGGAGTTCACGGTTGGAGAGACTG
>JARFPR010000411.1 GCA_029288195.1 Gammaproteobacteria bacterium
CAACACGATGGACGTTACCCGCATGACGCCGAATCAGAAACTCGCCAAAGCCGGCATCGCTTATATCCTGCAGGACAAGTCGATATTCCCGGCCATGACGGTGGAAGAAAACCTGTGGATGGGAGGGTTCCTCAAGGACAAACCGCAGGAAGCCAAGGTCGCCGCCGAACAGGTTTTCGATAAGTATTCCAGGCTGGCAGCACGGCGCAAGCACAAGGCCGGGGTGTTGTCCGGGGGCGAGCGACGCCTGCTGGAGATTTCGCGCGCGCTGGTGATGAATCCCGAGATACTGCTGGTCGACGAGCCCTCGATCGGTCTCGAGCCTCGCTTTATCGACATGGTATTCGAAATTCTCGACGATCTGCAAAACACTGAGGGTAAGACCATCATCATGGTCGAGCAAAACGCCAAGAAGGGGCTCGAGTTTGCCGATATCGGTTACGTACTGGTGTCGGGTCAACTGGCCATCGCGGGTAAGGGCGACGACCTGCTTAAAAATCCAAAAGTCGGCGAACTGTTCCTGGGTGGTTGAAAAGTCGCGTCATTGCGGCCCCCGAGCCGCAATCTATTGACGTTAATAGATAACGGGTCGGGGGCCGGCATGACGCAGAAGGCGAATAACATCCATGACTTCCTATCGAATAGCTTCCATCCCGGGTGACGGGATCGGCAAGGAGGTCGTACCCGAAGGCATCAGGGTACTCGAAACCCTCGCCCCCCGATTTGATCTCTCTTTCGAATTCGAACATTTCGACTGGAGCTGCGAGCGCTATCTCGAGACCGGTGCGATGATGCCGGAGGATGGTATCGCGCAGCTGGCAGAATTCGATGCGATATACCTCGGTGCGGTCGGATTTCCGACCGTGCTCGATCACGTGTCGCTGTGGGGACTACTGATTCCGATCAGGCGCGAGTTTCAGCAATACATCAATCTCAGGCCGGTAAGGTTATTCGAGGGCATGCAGTGCCCACTGGCAGGCAAGCAACCTGGCGATATCGATTTCTACGTGGTGCGCGAAAACTGCGAAGGCGAGTATTCCAACATCGGTGGTCGATTATATGCCGGAACCGACGATGAAATGGCGATGCAGCAGTCCATCTTCACGCGTAAGGGCACCGACCGGGTGCTTAAATATGCGTTTGAGCTCGCGATGTCACGCCCGCGCAAACGCCTGACTTCGGCTACCAAGTCCAACGGTATCATCCATACCATGCCTTACTGGGATGAACGCGCCGCTGCAATGGCTGCGAACTATCCGGAGATTGATATGGACAAGTATCATATCGACATCCTGGTCGCGCACTTCGTCAATAAGCCTGAAATTTTTGACGTCGTTGTGGGTTCAAACCTGTTCGGTGATATCCTGTCGGACCTGGGCCCGGGTGTGACCGGTACCATCGGTATCGCGCCGTCCGCCAACATTAATCCCGCGAGAGACTTCCCATCGATGTTCGAACCGGTGCATGGTTCGGCGCCAGATATCGCGGGCCAGGGTATTGCCAACCCGATAGGGCAGATCTGGTCGGCAGCGATGATGTTGCAGCACCTGGGACACGAAGACGCGCACGATGCAATTATCGCGGCGATCGAGGATGTAATTCGCGAGCGCGACAGCCTGACGCCGGACATGGGTGGATCCAGCAGCTGCGGCGACTGCGGCGCCGCGATTGCAAAGCGCCTGGGTTAATCCGCCAGCAGGATAATGATGATCGCGGCGGAGATCAGCGCGATGCCTGCGATCTCGGCGCGCGCTACCTTTTCCCGGAAAAACAGCAATGTCGCGACAAACGTGAAGATCAGTTCGATCTGTCCCAGGGCACGAACATAGGTTGCGTTTTGCAGCGTGAAGGCGCTGAACCAGCCGATCGAAGCTAGCCCACCACTGACGCCAACCAGCATCGCGGGTCGCCAGTGGGTCACCACCCGGCCGAGTTGCGTTGGTTCGCGCAGGCCTATCAGCACCGTCATGATCGCAATTTGCATGATCAGCACGATTAACAGCGTGAACGCAGCGGCCACCATGAAACTGTCGAGATTCAACGACAACGACGCGGCCCGAAACAGCACCACGCTCATACCGAGCCAGCCCGCGCAGGCCAGCCCGATTAGTGTTGGCAAGCGCCATAGTCCGCTGAGTAAATTTTTAATGTTGAGTCTTGCCTGGCCGGCGCTTAATACGACCAGGCCTAAAGTGCTCATCGCGATCGCTACGATGATTGCCGGGGTTAATTTGTCACCGAGTAACAACAGCCCGAAAATAGCGACCATCACGGTTTCGAGCTTGGAAAACGTGGTGCCAACCGCGAAGTTATGAAATGAAAACAACCACAGCAGGAAGATCGTGAACATGATTTGGCAAATTCCGCCGAACAGCGCGTAGAGCAGAAAGTTCGAATTGAAGCCCGGCAGCGGGTGACCTTCAATTACAATGACTGCAAACAGGTAGACCAGCGCGACTGGCCAGGCATAGAGGAAACGAATGTAGGATGCACCCAGGGTCGAAAGTTTGCCCTTGAGGTGCTTCTGCATGGCCGAACGAA
This sequence comes from Gammaproteobacteria bacterium, assembly GCA_029288195.1. GTDB lineage: Bacteria > Pseudomonadota > Gammaproteobacteria. The sequence continues at coordinate 2,542 of JARFPR010000411.1, forward strand.
TGTTTTGAAAAAACGCCGCGGCAATCGTTAGTGGAATCCACAGTTCCATGGTTATTATTGTCATCCCGGGCTTGACCCGGGATCCATTCTAATCGAAGCTCGGCAGTAAAACACTCATACAAACATGGATTGCGCGAACCAAGGTACCTGCAGGGGGAACGCGAAAACTACAAATGATCGATTACCACCTGGCCCAATTGAATATCGCTAAAATGAAGTTCGCAATGGATTCCCCCGAACTGGCCGATTTTGTCGCCCGTCTTGAAGATATTAATACGCTTGCCGATGCCTCGCCTGGATTTGTATGGCGACTGCAAACCGATACGGGAGATGCTACCGCAATCGATTTCTTCGGCTCGGACACTCTGGTTAACATGAGTGTCTGGCAGAATGTTGAGAGCCTGCATGACTATGTTTATCGCTCGGCCCATAAGGAGGTGTTGGCGCGTCGAAAGGAGTGGTTTGATCGCATGCTGGAAGCTTACTCGGTGCTATGGTGGATTCCAGCCGAAAGCATCCCGACGCTCGAGGAAGCGGCGCAGCGCCTCGAGCAATTGCAAAACCACGGACCGAGTGCCGCCGCGTTTACTTTCAAGCAAATGTTTCCCCCGCAATAATTCACCCGGTCGATGATTTTCAGCCGTAATCTCGTCATCGCGCTGATTGCGACTGTTGTTTCATTCAGCACGCTGTACATCCCACAGCCGATGCTGCCGTTGCTGGCGGAAAGCTTCGGGGTCTCCGCGGGTGAGGCAGGACTATTGATGACGGTGGCGATGCTGCCTTTGGCGATAGCACCGTCGGTTTACGGGTATTTCCTGCAGGCAATCCCGGCGAAACTGATGTTAACGGTCGCGCTCGCGTTGCTGGCACTCGACCAGGTATGTTTTTATTTTGCCGACGAATTCTGGCACCTGATCGTGTTGCGGCTGCTGCAGGGTTTATTGCTACCGGCCATTTTCACCGCGTTGATGACTTATTGTGCAAGCATGGTACCGGCGCAGCTAGTGCGTCGCGCGATGGGCTTTTATATCGGTGCAACGATCCTGGGTGGTTTCAGTGGCCGGCTGATGGGGGGCGTATTCGCGAGTTCCTTCGACTGGCGCAGCGCATTTGTCGTGATGGGCCTGATGCAGCTCATACCACTACTTCTTATAACACGGGTCGAGTCCGACGCCGATATCAATTTCGCCAGGCTCGATCCCAAAAGTATTTCGCGGGTGCTCCTCAATCGCAATTTTCGTTTCATGTTCCTGAGCCTGGCCTCGGTGTTCTTCGTCTTCTCCGGGATATTAAATATTGTTCCGTTTCATCTGCAAAACATCGATGCCACCGCCACGCCCTTTGTAATATCGTTGCTTTACCTCGGCTATCTTATCGGGGCGCCGGTATCGTTTTTCAGCGATTCGATCAGCAAGCTATTGAATGACGAGCGCAAGGGATTATGGCTGGGGCTCTTCATTCATGGACTTGGTATGGTGATGCTGCTATTCGTTGCGTTCAAGGGACTTATCTTGATGATGTTCTTCCTGGCGGCAGGTTTTTTCCTGATACACGCCTTGCTCTCGGGACTGACTAATCACCTGGCGCAGGAACACAAGGGCGTTGTAAACGGGCTCTACGTGTCGATTTATTATTTCAGCGGTGCACTGGGTTCCTGGTTACCGGGCTATCTGTTCGAAGGACTGGGATGGAATGGCATGATTACGATATTCATGCTGATACTGGTTTTCTGCGCCTGGAGTATAAGCCAGTTGAGACTGTCGACCGGCCAGGCATAGAGGTGAAAAAACACGTGATCTGCGTCGGGGCAGCGCTTAATATATCGGTCAGTTGAAAAAGTATATAAGTGATGCCGCATATCGTACTCGAGTATTCCGAAAACCTGCCCGAACTGCCGGATTTCCGGGCACTGTTTGACGATATTCACCAGGCGCTGAATCGGATCGGCGGTATCAAGCTCGACAACTGCAAGAGCCGGACACGAGTTGCCGAACACTGCTACATCGGTGCTGGCGAACCGGACAATGCATTTATTCATCTCGATATCGAGTTCGTCAAGGGGCGCAGTACCGAAGTTAAGCAGGCGATCGGGCGCGAATGCCTGAACCTGGTGAAACGGTATTACCAGCTGCATTTATCCGATGCGCTGCAAATCACCGTAAAAATAGACGACATCGCCCTCGATTTTTACTTCAAGGATCCCGCGGGAACACTCAACTACCAATGAAAAAAAGCAACACCACGCCGTTTATGGCGCCCCCCGATTACGGCCAGTCTCTGTCTGGCTTTACCATCAATGTCCTGTCTGACAATTTAGCGCGGGCGCTGGTTTTTCAGCGTGACGTTATGCAGGCGGAAATATTGCACCAGGACGAGGATTTACTGATCCTGCGCGGCTACGGCAGCAACTGGATGGTGCACGCCGATCATACCTACGACAAGCATCCACTGCTGGCCGATACCCACAATGAGTCCCGGCGTGGTGCCGGCGTGGAGTTACGTCTGCACGACTGTGATCCGGATGCTGCGGCAGCGCGTGCACTGGAGCATGGGTTCAGGGTGCTCGATGGTCCGCGTGATCAACCCGATCATGGCCTGCGCGAGGTACATATCATCGATGACGATGGCTACATCTGGGTCCCGGACGTACCCGTTTCGAATTAGTGCGAGAACAGAAAGATATTCGAGTTTTCTTTGCGCTGTGGCCGAACGATGCCGTACGCGAGAGCTTGCATCGCGCCAGTAAAACCATCCCCGTCGAGCGCCCGGGGAGACGGGTACCGCGGTACAACCTGCACCTTACCCTGCACTTTATCGGCAACGTGTATTTCGACCAGATGGCCTGTCTGCAGCAACAGGCCAGGCTGGTAGAGGCCGACGCGTTCGAGCTCAATATTGACTGCCAGGGATATTTTAAAAAGCCCCGGGTTGCGTGGCTGGGGTGTAGCGAAATGCCAGCTGCCTTGAGTGAATTGCACGCTCAACTGGGACAACGGTTGCAACTGTGTGACTACCGGCCCGAGACGCGGCGTTACAACCCGCATGTTACGATGGCGCGCAAGATTGATCGCATTCCCGAGCTTCAAAGCTTCGGGTCGATTCTCTGGGTAGCCGAGAAATTTGCGCTCATCGAGGTTCGTCAAATCGACAATGGCGTACAATACCGCGTTATCGAAACTTACCCACTGGCATGAGTAAAAACGAAACCTATAAACTGCCGCCCGAGGTTTTGCAGCAACTGACGCAGCGTTCCGATGCCAAGGGTCTACTGCAGTTAGGCGCGCACCTGGCAATGCTATTGTTCGCCGGTATCGGATTGCACCTGACCCGCGATAACGCCTGGGTAATATTCACCTTGCCAATTTACAGCGCATTGTTGATTTTCCTGTTTGCGCCGTTACACGAATCGCTGCACTTCACCGTGTTTAAAACCCGCTGGCTCAATAACCTGGTCGCCGCAATAACCGGATTCCTGTTGTTGCTGCCGTTCCAGAATTTTCGCGCTTTTCACTACGCGCACCATCGGCACACGCAAAACCCCGAACTAGATCCGGAATTACTCGATATAAAACCACTGCTGCGCAGGCACTACTGGCTTTATCTCACTGGATTACCGACCTGGTGGCAAAGCCTGGTTTCGATCTGGCGACATGCTGCAGGCACAGTCGATGAAAGCTACGTCGAAGAGCGTCATCACAAAACGATTATTAAAGAGGCCCGCATACACCTCGCCGGCTACGCGTTATTGTTATTGTTCAGTGTGCTCTGGTCCAGCGATGCCTTGTGGTGGTACTGGATTTTACCGGCGCTGGTTGGTCAACCCATGCTGAGACTGTACCTGCTGGCCGAGCATAGCGGCTGCGATTTCAGTGACAACATGCTCGAAAACTCTCGCACCACCTATACCACGCCGTGGCTCAATTTCCTCGCCTGGAACATGCCATATCATGCCGAGCATCATTATCTGGCATCGGTGCCGTTCCACGCCTTGCCTGCGCTGCACGCCTATACCGGGCAGCATGTCAAATACAAGGGGGCGGGCTACTACCGCGTCAATCGGGATATCGCGGCTCAGCAATGAGCCTTGATAAAACCGGAGATTTCGTCGAGTGACTGTTCGAACTCGGGGCTTATACCCGCGTTACGCTCCATCATCACAGAACCATTTCCAGGTCCCTGATCAAATCACTGGCATCTTCGAGGCCTACCGAAAGACGGAACACGCCTTCGCCTGCCGCATCGCGATATTTTTCGAGTTCCTCGCCTTCGAGGCGATACGATGAACCGATCAGGTCCGTGGTTTGCATCAGGTAAACCAGGCTGCGATGGTGACCGAGCGAGACCGCGTAATGAATGACTTCGAGTTTTTGCATCATGCGTTCAGAGACGCCGGTTGCATTCGCGGTGCGAAAACTGATCATGCCGGAAAAGTTATCCATTTGAGATTTCGCGAGCGCATGCTGTGGGTGAGATTCCAGGCCGGGATACAGCACCTTTTCGACCTTGTCATGAGTCTCTAGAAACCGGGCTAGCGCAAGCGCGTTTTCTTGATGGCAGCGCATTCGCAGTGGCAGGGTCGCCATACCACGCATGATCAACCAGGCGTTGAAGGGGCTGATAACCCCGCCGTAATGCACCAGGGCTTCACCGCGTAACGGCCCGATCAATGCCTGGCGGCCGCAAACCGATCCGCCCATGGCATCACCATGTCCGCCGATATACTTGGTCAGCGAATGGATCACCAGGTCAGCGCCGAGGGATAGCGGGCGTGTTGCAATCGGTGATGCGAAAGTGGAATCGACCACCAGTAGCGCATTTTGTGCATGCGCAATGTCGGCCGCCCCCTTGATATCCGAAATACGTAGCAGCGGGTTGGATGGCGTTTCGAGCCAGACCATGCGCGTATTGTCGCGCATCGCGGCACTGACATTCGCGAGATCCGAAGTGTCAACCGGGGTGACCTCGATGCCGAGACGTGTCAGCGTGTCGCGCGCAAATTCGGCGGTGCCGGGGTAGTTGGTATTGCTGATGACAAGGTGATCGCCCTGGCTTAAGTGTGCGAGCATAACCGCGGCGCTGGCGGCCATGCCCGAAGCGAATGCGATACATGCCTCGGCCTGTTCCAGTACTGCGAGTTTTTGCTCGAGTTGTTGCGTGGTTGGATTGTCCCAGCGGGTGTAAACAAACGGAGATTCCGCGGTCAGGTTGTTGGCTGAAAAGCTGACTTCTTCGTCGACCACGAAGGTGCTCGACATTACCAGGCTCGGCGCGGATGCGCCGGTGGCGGGATCAGGCTTCTCGCCGGCATGAATCGACAGCGTCTGAATGCCTTTGTCTTTTACTGTTTTCAATGTCATGCGATTACCCCGGATCGAAAACGATATTAGTACGGGCGAATCAAGACGATGTCAATCGCACCTTTTCGAGGAGTCATCCCCGCCGCGCAAGCGGGGATCTTGCAATGCGGGGGTTTTTCAGGCTGGTTGAGCCAGGTAATTCTGCAGCGAACGTTCGGGGTCGAATATATCAAGTGCCGCGGGTTCGAATTTTGTATGCCGGTAACCGTTCGATCCGATCGGTTCGTAAACTGACAGGATTTCATCGCGTCGACTGACGAGGTCTCTCACCGCGACCAGTAGGGCTTCCAGGTCGGCACGGGTGGTATAAAGTCCCAGGCTGGCACGAGCCATACCACGTTTACGTTCGACGTCGGCCTCGGCATTGGGTGCATCGGGATCGATATCCATGTCCCACATTTCCTTTTTCAACAACTCGCGCACGTAAGGATGCGCGCAGAAACAGCCGTTGCGCACCTGGATATTGTAATAATCGTTCAGGGCAGCAGCAGTCAGACCGTGATCGAAACCCTTGATATTGAAGGCGATCGTGCCGGT
>JARFPR010000457.1 GCA_029288195.1 Gammaproteobacteria bacterium
GCAGATCGAAACCCAGCCGGGACGCTTGTTGATCGATGTGGCCGATGAAAACGACATTGTGATTCCGCGCTTTTGCTATCACAAGCGCCTCTCGGTGGCGGCGAATTGCCGTATGTGCCTGGTGGAAATAGAACGCTCTCCAAAGCCGATGCCGGCCTGTGCCACCCAATGCATGGATGGCATGGTGGTTGAGACCAGGTCAAAGGCTGCGCTTGCGGCGCAAAAATCGACCATGGAGTTCCTGCTGATCAATCACCCCCTGGATTGCCCGATTTGCGACCAGGGCGGTGAATGTGAATTGCAGGATGTCGCGATGGGATTTGGCGAGGGCGTGTCAAAGTATACCGAGCAGAAACGCGTGGTCATGGATAAGAATATCGGACCCCTGATCGCGACCGATTTTACGCGCTGCATTCATTGTACGCGCTGCGTTCGCTTCGGTGATGAAATCGCCGGTATGCCCGAGCTCGGCGCAACCGGGCGCGGTGAATTCATGGAAATCGGCACCTATATCGAAAAAGCGATCGTGTCCGAGATGTCGGGTAACGTCATCGACGTGTGCCCGGTTGGTGCGCTTACGGCAAAACCCTCTCGCTACACCGCGCGCCCCTGGGAACTGACCCAGCATGCGGCGGTTTCGGCGCACGACTGTATCGGCTCGAATACCTACGTGCATACGCGCGGTAACGAAGTGATCCGGGTGGTGCCGCGTGAGAACGAATCGATCAATGAATCCTGGATTTCGGATCGCGACCGCTTCAGCTACACCGCGGTCAAGGCAGAACAGCGCATTACCCAGCCGCTGATGCGTGATAACGGGGAACTCAGACCTGTTGACTGGGAAACCGCGTTAAACGCCGCTGCCGGAATCCTGGCCGAGGCTGGTAACGATATAGCCACGCTGGTCAGCCCGCAGGCAACCCTGGAAGAACATTACCTTGCACAGAAGCTGACTCGCGGTCTAGGCTCGAATAATATCGATCATCGTTTGACCCAAGTCGATTTCTCAAGCCAGGACCACGCCCCGGTCATGCCGTGGCTGGGACGTTCACTGGAATCGGTTGAAACCCTCGACGCCGCGTTGATCGTGGCCGGGAACCTGCGCTACGAGCAACCGCTGTTGTCACATCGACTGCGCAAGGCCGTGCTGAACAATAATGCCAGGGTATCGGCAATCGGACACGTTGGCGGGCAGTATAACTTTGCCGTGCAGACCGAGCTGGTCGG
>JARFPR010000458.1 GCA_029288195.1 Gammaproteobacteria bacterium
ACTCGGTATTATTGATCTGGAAAAAAGCTGGCAGGAATACAAACCGGTAACCCTGCGCAAAGCCAGTTACTCTATCGAATTACCCGAAAAGAGTCGTGCCGAGAGCCTTGTAAAGCAGGCACGAAACGAATTATTACTGAAGAGTATCGATCGCCTGGTGCTGCCGTACAAGACCATGGTGGCCAATGATCCGGGTAATATTAGAGCCCGCCTGCAAGTTGCCATCCTGTATGCGCGTTATGGGTTATATCAAGATGCAGAGATTGAATTTGAGGCTTTGAATGAGCTGGCACCCGATAATAGTTCAGTGAAAACCAACCAGGGTAACCTATACTTCCTTCAGAAAGAGTATAATAAGGCGATTGAATTCTATTCACGGGCCACCGAGCTTGATAGTGAAGACGGTGGCATCTGGATTAACCTGTCAATGGCACAGTACAAGGCCGGTGATTTAAAGCAGGCGAAAATCAGTTATCAGCGTGCATTGCAATTGAACTCGGATCTGGAAAAAGAGTATGATGCATATAGCAAGCTGTTGAGCCAATAGAGGATTAAGTAGTGAAGAAATTATTCATCATCATGTTTATTGCAGGAAGTATGGCTGCCAACGCGCCGGTCATCGCGCAGGGTACGACGACGATTAATGAAACCAGTTCGCATAGTGTCTTCAAGGGCTTGTTTAAATCAGTCTGGGCACATCTGAAATCCCTCAATCCAACGCAAAAGCAATCGGCCAGGTCAAATCAGACCTACCTGGCGGGAATCCGTGGTGCTGAAACAACCGAAACCTTGCTCCAACCCTATTGGAAAGCGGATTTGACCCAGGATGAGAATTTTCAGGCAGAACTGGAAAGATTCAGCCTGGCGCAATACAAAATGGACCAGGGTGACCTCGAAGCGGCGGTGGCCTTGTTTGACGGTTTTCTGAGTCAGTATGAAGCTAGCGATATGCGTCCCAATGCACTGTTCGCCAAAAGCATCAGCCTGGCGAATATCGGTCAGCGCAGCCAGTCCCTGGCGGTGATGCGACAGTTTGTGGATGAAAATCCGAACCATCCGTTACTCGCAGACGCCAGACGGGTCATCGATCTCCTGAACTGACCCGAATACCCTAGATCGGCTAGCCAAGCAGGGGACGGGTCCCATATCATACCGGCGTGAATATTCTCGCCATCGATACCTCTACCGAAGCCTGTTCCGCAGCACTGTTGCGCGAGGACGGTGCGGTTTTTCATGAGTTTGAAGTTGCACCCCGTCAGCACACACGCTTGCTGCCTGAAATGATGGATCAGGTTCTGCAAGCCTCGGCTGTCACAAAATCGATGATTTCTCATTGTGCCTTTGGTAATGGTCCCGGGGCGTTTACCGGTATCCGTATTGCTGCTGCGCAGGCGCAGGGGATAGGTCTCGCGTTAAACATACCGTTGTTACCCATTTCGACGCTGGCGATTCTAGCCCAGGTCTGTATGGATCGTACCGGACACGCTAATACGCTGGTTGCGCTGGATGCGCGTATGCACGAAATTTACTGGGCAGTCTATGTGCGCGACAGCAGCAATTGCGCAGAACTTGTGGGCGAGGAACAGCTTAGCCCGGTAAACAGGGTTGGAATCAATGCGGCGATCGAATTCGGCGCCGGGCATGGTTGGGTTGAGGCGTTGCGTGAAAGCGTCAGTTTTCCCGTTGATGAGGGATTGTTACCCGATGCCAGTTCGTTACTCAAGCTTGCCAAAAAGGCCATAAATCAGAACCTTGGCGTCGATGCCAGGCGGATAAACATTAACTACCTGCGTAACCGGGTAGCCGAAAAACCCCGTTCTTGATGATACCGGAACTGGTATACCCCTACGGACCGCCTGTTACAGCGGGGATCCTGAAATCAGGACCGAACGATTTCCGGGTCTGCGAAGAACTGGGATTTGAGCCGAGCGGCGAGGGTGAGCATCTTTTCCTGTTACTTGAAAAGGAGGGACTTAGCACGCATGAGCTCGTTACCCGTGTCGCCCGCGATTACTCGCTCGATCCCAAATTGGTCGGCTACAGCGGGCTCAAGGATAAACATGCACTCACCCGTCAGTGGTTGAGCTTGCATATGCCGGGTAAAAATCCACCAGCCGAATTGTGCAAGGGCAATGGATACCGGGTTTTGAGGCAGTCCAGCCATAAGCGGAAGCTGCGACCGGGCACCCACAAGTACAACTCTTTCCAGGTAGTTTTGCGTGAGGTCAGAGACTTTCCCGATCAAACCAGGGAGCAAATAAGCGCCGTTACAGGGCAGGGATTTGCGAATTATTTTGGCGCACAACGATTTGGGCGCCAGCAAGATAACGTCACACAGGCGCTCGAGCAATTACCCGGGCGCCGGTTGACACGTTCGCGCAAGAGTATTTTGTTGTCATCGCTGCGCAGCCACCTGTTTAATCAAATTCTCGCTCGTCGAATCAGTCTGGGCCATTGGGAGTTGCCGCTGGAAGGAGATGTTTTTATGTTGCGCGGGAATCGCTCGATCTTCTCCGAAACCCCGGACGACAGACTTGTAGAAAGATTTCGGGCGCTGGATATCTCGAGTACCGCGAGTCTGTACGGTTCCGGCCAGGCTTTATTGACGGGGGAACCACAGGCTATCGAAGCGCAGGTTTTTGCTGAATGTGACGCGATTACCCGCTGCCTCGATCAACAGGGGGCAAAGCTGCAAATGCGTGCCTTACGTGCGCTTGTCGATAACTTCAGTTACGACTACGATGCCGAGGATCAATCCCTGCTATTAAAACTGGATCTGCCGGCTGGATGTTATGTGACTACTGTGCTTGATCACTTCATTAAATTGCAGGATGCAAGTTGAGCGTTTTTTCGATAGACACAGAACCAGCCTTCGGGCTCGCGATCTTTGTAATAGCTATCCATTTCGCAACTGACAGGACTGGCGATGCCGTTTGCGGACATGGCTGCCAGTTTTTCTTCAAAACCCATCGATGTCCACAGATCCTGATGGATGGTACAGGCCAGGATGCCACCCGGTTTCAGAATTCGAAATATTTCATCCAGCGGTTCCGGACCGACGTGACC
>JARFPR010000502.1 GCA_029288195.1 Gammaproteobacteria bacterium
TTTTGCCATTACCTGTGCCGTAGCCTATGCCGCATACCGTCGTTTGAATGTACTCAGGATCGTGGTTCCGATCGCGGTGATCTTCCACCTCTATATGATTGTTTCGAATATGGGCGAGGATGGTGGCCTGCCGACCTGGTCGATCACCTTTGGCGCATTCACCGTGCTTCTGGCGTATTTGGGACGGCCGATTTATAGCGCTGCGGCTGAAAGTGAGTTCCGTTTTTCGGATCTCTGGGACGAGTTCTTTAAGGGACTCATGCCGCCCACGATCCTGATTTCTTTTGCTTTGGGGTCGATTCTCCTTGGTTTCGCAACACCGGCTGAAGCCGCGGCGATGGGCGCCTTTGGTGCCATCCTGTTATCTCTTGGTTACGGCAAGTTCACCTTTCCCAGTTTCTTTGACAGCCTGGTTAAAGCCCTGGAGATCACGGTTTTGATCATGTTCCTGGTTGCCGCATCGAACTTCTTTGGCGCCCAATTCAGTGCTTTGGGCACGCCCAAGATGATGACTGAGCTGCTACTTGGCCTCGAAATGTCGCCTTACTTGATACTGATATTGGTCATGGCATTGATCTTCCTGCTTGGATGGCCACTGGAGTGGGTGCCCATCGTGCTGATCGTTGTGCCAATTTTGCTGCCGACGGTTGAGGCATTGGACATCCATGGGCTGGATCGCTACGACCTGATGGTCTGGTTTGGCATCCTGGTCGCGGTGAACCTGCAGACAGCGTGGCTATCCCCACCTGTGGCCTTGTCGGCCTACTTCCTGAAGGGGGTCGTGCCGGATTGGGATCTGAAGGACATCTACCTGGGCATGATGCAGTTCATGATGATTCAACTCATCGGTCTCATCCTGCTGTTTTCCTTCCCGCAAATGGTGCTTTGGCTACCCAAAGTAATGTCTGGTGGGTAAATCATGATGCATCTCCTTCGATCTACTTTGTCGTGGGCAAGCGCCCGGCTTGCTGATATCTATCCTGGCAAAGGCTGGCACGTATGAAGCGTGAACGCGGTTCGACGATAGAGCGGGTGCTCGATATTCTCGACACCGTCGCCGCATCGACGAAGCCGCTTAGCGCAACCGAGATCAACGAGGTATTGAATCTGCCCAAGGCCACCGCGCACCGGCTCTGCGCCGAGCTCGAAGCACGGGGTTACCTGCTTAAAAGAATTGACGGCAAAAGTTACCAGCCCGGCAATCGACTCTACGATGTTGCGGTGGGTGTCCTGGCCAACTCTCGCTTCAGTGCTACGCGCCATGCAATACTGACCGAACTGTCAGAGAAGGTCGGCGAGACCTGCAACATCGCCTACCCCGATGGTCTATACATGGCCTATTCCGATCGTGTCGAAACCAAGGCGCCATTGCGGCTGCAGTTTTCGATCGGGATGCGGGTTCCGCTTTACTGTACCGCCAGTGGCAAGCTCTATCTGAGCACGTTGCCTAAAGTCCGGCGCAAGTCGGTAATAAACAAGCTAAAGCTCGAGGCCCACGCAAAAAACACGATTACCGATCCCGACATGCTGATCGCCGAGCTCGATAATATCGAACGACAGCAGGTCTCAATCGACAACCAGGAATTATACGATGACGTGGTCGCCATCGCGGTACCGATCAAGGACAGGAAAGGCAGATTTTATAGTTCACTCGCGATCCAGGCTCCGGCATCACGCATCTCCATCAATCACAGCGACCGCTACCTGCCATTGTTGCGCGAAGCCGCCCACGATTTAGCGATGCTGGCCGAAGACGAGTAAGAGGGCCAGTATGCGATTCGCAGAAATCTTGTTGCGGCTAGGCTGCAATCTGGTCGGATGGATGATCATTTACAGTCACTGCATCTGGCTGGCGGTAATTCCACAGATTGGTTGCGGCCCTGATGGCGATGAAATTTTTCGTTTGTCGTTGGGTTTTAGCCCGATCGCAATTGGCGCTGCCCTGCTACTCGGACTCGCGCATAAGTTACCAACGGTCGTTGGTTACCTGAAATGGTTGGCATTACCGCTAATTTTACTGGTGCCGCTAACGGTCAGCCCTATTTTCGCTGCCCTGGAAACAACAACATTCGGGTCGATGGGATTTTGCGAATCGATTGCCGCGAGCGGTTGGCAACGCGCATGGGCGCCGATACAGATAGTGACCCTCTTCATCATCGTAGCCGCATCGATTCTATTTGTTGCAAAACGAAACTAATTGTTGGATCATTGCGCGCGCAAAATAAATTGCGTTAATGAACACTAAAAATGAGACCCAATCAGGGCTCTCGATAAAAGTGGTGATAGCCACGAAAAACATTCCTTAGGGGAAAATAATTATGAGTATGATGAGTGAATTTAAAGACTTTGCCATGCGTGGTAATGTCGTTGACATGGCGGTGGGTATCGTCATCGGTGGTGCCTTCGGTAAAATCGTGTCTTCCTTTGTTGCCGATGTCCTGATGCCACCCATTGGCTTGTTGATGGGCGGCGTGAATTTTAGTGACCTGGCAATCATGCTAAAGGATGCCGTTGGTGAAACGGCACCGGTGATGATCAAGTACGGATCCTTTATTCAAACGGTGATCGATTTTGTCATCATCGCGTTCGCGATCTTCCTGGTCGTCAAGGCGATGAATTCGATGAAAAAAGAAGAGCCAGCACCCGAGCCCGAGCCGGAGCCAGAACCAGCTCCCAGCAACGAAGAAGTGCTGCTGGGCGAGATCCGCGACCTGCTGAGGCGTTAAATTCCAGCATTTACTCGAGCCACCGGTGCCCTGCACCGGTGGCTCGATATTCACTTCAGTTGATCTTCCCGGCCAACCAGGCCCGGGTCATGATATTCTACGCTGACCAAAAACGACAGAATCGGCACTAAGCGATGCCCCATAGAGTTCTGACCGCTGAAGTCGCGCACGAAACCAATACCTTCAGCCTTATTGCAACCGACGAACAGGCGTTTCGCAATGGCCATTTCCTGCTCACGCACAAAACCTTACGCCTCGTTCCAAACGCCGAGCAGTTATTTCGCAACGACCTTTTCCTGCTCGACCAGGATGCAATAGCGGCACGCGGAAGCCACAACACGGAGCTCGCCGGATTCCTTGATATCGGCAGAAAGTATAGCTGGCAGCTCGACCACATACTCAGTGCCAACGCCGGTCCCTCCGGCAAGGTGACTACCGCGGCCTTTAACTGGCTGGTCGACCCTGTCGTCGCCGCATTGGAGTCCAATCGATACGACGGCATATTGCTGGGACTGCACGGCGCGATGGTCACTGATTTTTGCGAGGATGGCGAAGGCGAATTGCTGCAGCGACTGCGCGCTGTCGTGGGTGACAGGGTCCCGATCGCGATAACCCTGGATCTGCACGCCAACGTCAGCGAGAAGATGTGTGAGCTTGCCAACATTATCGTTTCTTATAAAACCTATCCCCACATTGACATGCGCGACTGCGCGCGCCAGGCCGGTGAAATCCTGCAGCGCAGCCTCACCGGCGAAATCAGTCCGCGCACTATTCGCGTACACCGTCCAATGCTCGAAGAGGTCAATGGCGGGCGTACTGACGTGGGCCCGATGATCGAGCGGGTCGAAGCTGCAAAAGCCTGGGAGCTTCGCCCGGATGCCTATGCCGTCAGCATCAACGCTGGTTTTGCCAGTGCCGATATCGTCGAGGTCGGTCCCACGGTGCTGGTTACCGCGGAGGGCGACATGGATGCGCACCGGGCTTTTGCCGAGGGCCTTGCCGATGATATCTGGAAGCGCCGTCACGAAGTATTAAACCACTATCTCGATGTCGACTCGGCCGCGGCTATCGCACGGCAATTCAGTTCGGCCGAGGGACCGCTGGTGATCGCAGATTACGCCGACAACCCGGGTGGTGGTGGCTATGGAGATTCCACCAACTTGCTGCGCGCCCTTCTCGACGCCGGCGTGAAAGATGCCTGTTTCGGTCCAATGGTCGATAGCGCAACCGTTAAGCAACTTTACCAGCACGGAGTCGGGGCAACAATCCCGGTCAAACTGGGTGGCAAAACCGATCCCGCGTTCGGTGGCGGACCACTTGATCTGACCGTCGAATTGTTAAGCAAGAGTGACGGAAGCTATACCGGCGGTGGCGCAATGATCGGTGGGCTACAACACAGTTTCGGCCCGACAGTCGTGGTTCGTGCTGGGGGTATTGAAATTTTAATTACCACGATTGCCCAACAAATGCTGGATCTGCAACAATTCAAGAGTTTCGGGATTATCCCAGAAGCAAAAAAAATCATCGCACTCAAATCGATGCAGCATTTCCGCGCTGATTTCGAGCCTATTGCAGGCCAGGTAATCGTCTGCGACAGCGGCGCGCTGTGCACGCCCGATTATCAAAAACTGCAGTACCGAAACGTGAAACGACCGATATTCCCGCTGGACCTGGAGTCAGATTTCTAGAGACACCTGAGGGAACATTCATACACAGTCATACCGGCTTACGAAGAACTCTAGAGTATTATTGGTGGTCTATTAATTCCGATTAACTATTTTCGCTGTCGAAATTCCTGGATTTGACATATGCAAAATTCCGCAGTTCTTGCAGGCCTGGCGTTGGCCACCGGTATTGTTATCGGCATTTTGATTGAACTCAATTCTGATACGCCCGATGTAACCGCAACAGTATCCGAACAGGATCAGGCTATTGTTGCACCCGATCGAACAACCGGAGTTTTCAGCACTGATCTGGCGAGCGAAAGCCTCAGCGTACTGGAGCGGCGACTCGACGAGGAGATCAAGGCCCGCAAAACACTCGAGAAAAAGCTGGCCGAATTCAACCGTAAAATAACTGACCTGGAGCGCAACGCTCAACTACTTGTTGATACCAATCTGGCAGCAATAGTCGAGGAACAGGATGAATCGGGTCTTCCCGGCTCTAATCAAAGATGGTTCAATGAACAGGCCCTGATCGAAAGCGGCATGAATGACAGCCAGGCCCGTGAATTAAAGATCAGCTTCGAGCAACTGGAACTCGAACGCCTTTACCTGCGCGATCAGTCGATTCGTGAAAGCTGGGATAGAGACAGGTATCGCGAGGCCCTGCAGGTACTCGACAGCAAAGAAGATGAACTCAAGAACCAGCTGAGCGAAACCGAATACGACTCATATCTCTACGCTTCTGGCCAGACGAACCGGGTTGCCGTAACCAGCGTGCTGGAAAGCGCCCCGGCCGCGACCGCGGGCATAGAGCCCGGCGACCATATCATCCGCTATGACAGCCAGCGTATATACAACTGGCGTGATCTGCGCGACGCCACTTCGAGTGGCACTATCGGAAATATGGTCTCTGTCGAAGTAGATCGGGATGGCCAGACCATGGACTTCTACCTGGCACGTGGGCCGCTGGGTATTCGCATGAACTCCGTGAGCGTTGCACCCTGAAATTGAAAAATGCGGGCTTCCCGTGCTGGCTAGACTATATAATGCATCTTTCAAACATTTTCCGTTGAGCAGAACATGTCCAAGAAACCTACCGGTGAACTGACCACCCGCCTCGTCGCGATGCCAGCCGACTGCAACCCGGCCGGGGATATTTTCGGTGGTTGGGTATTGTCGCAAATGGATATCGCTGCCGGAATCTGTGCCAGCGAACGAGCCCAGTGTCGTACCGTTACGGTTGCACTCGATGGAATGCACTTCATTCGACCGGTTAAGATAGGCGACGTGCTCTGTGTTTATACCGATATCCTTAGCGTTGGGCATACTTCAATCGATATTCACGTCGAAGCCTGGGTACAACGCGATCGTTCACGCAACACAGTCAAGGTGACCGAGGCCAGGTTCAGGTTTGTCGCACTCGGAGTGGATGGTCGCCCACGTGCGGTACCGGACGACTAACAGGGATAGTATTCAGTCAACACTTTCGGCAATTGACGGGCCGCGACCCCGCACGCGGGTCTGGTGCATGCGCCGTCGGTACTTGTCAGCATCGTAACCACAGCCGCGATGCAGAACGCAGCGATTGTCCCAGATCATGAAATCACCCACCTGCCAACGATGCCGATACACCGATTCGGGCCGCGTAACTTCGCTGATGAGGCGATCGATTAATGGTCGCGCCTCTTTATCTGGCATGCCTTCAATCTCCTTGACATGCGAACCGACAAAGACATTGCGCTCACCCGTCACCGGATTCTGTCGTACCAGGCGTTGGCGCACCGGGTGCATATAGGTACGCTGGTTTTGGGTGACCGCGTCTTCACCAACCTTGGTGCGTGAAAAAATATAATCGTGAATACCGACCAGGTCTTCAATCTGCTGTTGGGTGGATTGGTCGAGTCGCTGATAAGCAGCGCGCGCACTCGCAAACTCGGTTTCACCGGCCTCGTCGGGGACTTCGTAGGCGCTCAGTATCGAGTACAT
>JARFPR010000544.1 GCA_029288195.1 Gammaproteobacteria bacterium
CAGAAACCAGTCCATGCTCCGGGAGCAATAACCATGTCATCGACCAGTGAAGATCTAAATCTCGCAATTTTTTGCGACTTCGAAAATGTTGCCCTGGGCGTCAGGGATGCCAGAATCAAGAAGTTTAATATCAACCTGGTGTTGGAGCGTCTGCTGGTAAAAGGCAGCGTTGTCGTCAAAAAGGCCTACTGTGATTGGGAGCGATACAAGGAATATAAAGCGGTCATGCATGACGCCGCTTTCGAATTAATCGAGATTCCGCACACACGCCAGTCGGGAAAAAATTCCGCGGATATTCGCATGGTGGTCGACGCGCTCGACCTCTGCTACACCAAAGAGCACCTCGATACCTTTGTCATCGTCAGCGGCGACTCTGATTTCTCACCGCTGGTAAGCAAACTAAGGGAGAACAACAAGACGGTAATCGGCGTCGGCATCAAGAGCTCGACCTCGGATTTGTTGATGAGTAATTGTGATGAATTTATTCTTTATGACGACCTGGCTCGTGACGAAGAGTCCATCAAACAGCGTAAGCGCAAGGCCCCGGTAAAGAAAAAATCAACTGCTAAAAAAGCCAGCAGCACTCAAGCTGATGCTGCCAAGTCGGAGGATGAGAAAATAGATGACGCCATCAGCCTGGTTATGGAAACTGCGGAGGCGCTTTATGCTGAACGTGATGACCGCGACAAATTATGGGGCTCGATGGTGAAACAGGCACTCAAGCGGCGGCGGCCGGGTTTCAATGAACGCTACTATGGTGTGCGATCCTTCAGCGACCTGCTAGAAGAAGCCGAAAGACGTGGGCTGATCGGCTTGTCGCTGGATGAGCGCTCAGGCGGTTATCTTATTCAGAAACTGGACCAGGACTAGCGCCAGCAAAGACGGCTAAACACCTGTATAGTTTTTACCGAGCAGCCAGACCAGGCAAAGCAATGCCACACTGTAAAAACCAATCGCGAACCAGTAGGAACGCGGCTCGTCCTCACGGCTGCGCTTATGTGCCCATTCGCGGAAACTGACTATTCCTCGACGACTTCCCTTGACCCATACCGAACGCGTCGATAATCCATTTGCTACCAGGAAGCAAAGCACCAGGATAACCAGGACTATGAAAATGGATTGCAATGTTTGCATGATTCAGGTCTTAGACTTCGACACCGGGCTAAACCTGTTGGCCGAAGGAATGATTAGCCCTCGGCAAAAGTAGCACCGCGGCGAAGATCATTAATGCCGCAAAGGCAAGCACGCTGAATAACCTGGTAAAGCCCCAGTTTGCATGGATCCAGCCGATAAACGGTACCGCGGAAGCCATGACCGAAAAAGTTACCACGTAACGCAATGCGTAGGCACGGCTGCGCCATTCGCTGCGCGCCATTCTTCCAACCAGCACATCGTTTATCGGGATCTGGCCAAATACCACGAACATGAAAGCGATCGATACCAGTAGTGCCATTAATCCATCGAGGTGCGTCATCAGGTAAAAGAAGATCGCCTGTAGCAGCGCCACGATCGCAAATACGGTGCGCACTGAATGGTGATCGACGAGGTACCCTATCACCAGCTGTGCGAGCGCGGCGAGCGAAAATACCAGGAATGCATACCAGCCTACCAGGGTCGCACTGCCGGCAATTTCAGTAAGGCGTTCGGCAAAGATTTTAGGTAATGCAAATGTCGTACTCTGAAATATCAGTCCGCCGATTGCCGTGGTGAAAAAGATAATCGCAAAAACTTTCAACAGGACCTGGCGTGTTATTGCCCGGGACTCTAGCTTGGCACCCCTGCTGCCGGTTTCAGCATTATCCGCGGTGACTCGCTTTTCACTACTAACAAAAACCCAGTAAGACAGACCCAGCAGAATCGAAATAACACCGGGTACAAAAAAAGCGCTGCGCCAACCTGCACTGTCAATCAGAAAACCCGTCAACAACGCCGCACTGGCAACACCCAGGTTGCCAAAGACACCGTTAACGGCCAATGGCATCCCGGTCTTGACACGACCCTGTACCACCATGGCAAGACCTACCGGGTGATAGATGGCCGCAAATATTCCAATCAGGGTTAAACCAAGCGCGATTTGAATCGGGGTATTGGCCATGCCGGCAAGTATCGAGCTGATACCGATACCGATAAAGAATATTACGATCATGCCTTCCCGGCTCCACTTGTCCGCGATCCAGCCGGCCAGCACGGCGCAGACACCAAAGGCGATAAAACCGGGAGTCGCATAGGGAATCAGCGCCGCGTAACTCAGGCTCCATTCGCTGGTAAGACGCAGCGCGGCCACCGACGCAAAAACCAGCATGAACAGGTGGTCCAGAAAATGGCCCAGGTTGAGATAGAGGAATTTGACCTGACTACGTTGCATCAACCATCCAGTGTATTTGACCCATCCATCATTGTGATAAAAAATGCAACCCAGCACAAAGCTTATTACACCAGGCCTATGTCACTAGCACCCAAACTCAGACGCATCGCGCTCAATCAACAGGGCTTGTTGAGAGCTGATGCGTTCGGCCGCGGCAAGCGGGCGACGTTGCGCGCAATCGAGCAACTGGGTTACGTGCAAATCGATACCATTTCTGTGGTCGAACGCGCCCACCACCACGTGCTCTGGTCGCGAGTCGCGAACTACAGGTCCAGGTTCCTCGATCAACTGGTAGCCGAGCGCAAGATCTTCGAGTACTGGTTTCATGCAGCCGCCTGGCTACCGATGGCGGATTATCGTTTTGCCTTGCCACGCATGGCGCTGATGCATGGCGAGCGTGGCTGGTTCAAGAACAGCGATCAAAAACTGATGCGCGAAATCCTGGCACGCATCACTTCCGAGGGCCCGTTGCGCGCCCGGGATTTCGAAGATTCCAGTCGGGGAAACACGGGCTGGTGGGACTGGAAGCCCGCCAAGCAGGCGCTTGAACAACTGTTCATGCAGGGTGAACTGATGGTCAGCGCGCGCGAGGGGTTCCAAAAAGTTTACGATCTGCCCGAACGCGTACTGCCTGACTGGGTCGATACGCGCACGCCGGACATGGATGAATATGCCAGCTACCTGATCGAGACCACACTAAGGGCACATGGATTCGCGAGTTCGACATCGATGACCTATTTGCGCAAGGGGCAGAAATTACGGGACGCGGTCAGACAACAGTTACAGCAGCGCATCGAAACCGGCTTGTTGACCACGGTAGACACTGGCAACAACAATATCGTTTACATCGATCCGCAACTGCTGGAATCCCGCGCCCCGCGTAGCACCGCCCAGGTGCGCATCCTGTCACCGTTCGATAATTCCGTTATTCAACGCCAACGCGGCCGCGATATATTTTCCTTTGATTACCAGATCGAATGTTATGTACCGAAGCCATTGCGACAATTCGGTTATTTTTGTTTGCCGATCATGTACCGCGATCGGCTGGTGGGCCGCATCGACTGCAAGGCGCATCGCGCCGATAACTGGCTCGAGATAAAATCATTACACATTGAACAAAAGGTCGATGATCATTTTATCGAACTGCTTTGCCAGGAACTGATTTCGTTTTCAACATTTAATTGCTGTGATCGAATTCTGATTCAGGACGCTGATTCAGTCGATTTCTTTCCGCGCTTAAAAGCCCACCTGTAGCGTCCGAGTCAGCCATGAAAATTACGCCTGGGACGATGCGGACC
>JARFPR010000525.1 GCA_029288195.1 Gammaproteobacteria bacterium
GGCCTGTCGATTTTTTTCCTGAGTGCGATGCTGCTGCGCCTTGATAATCACAACACCCTCCTTGCTGATGCGCCGATCGCGCAGGTTTAACAGGCGTTGCTTGTAAAAATCAGGCAGTGACGAGGCATTGATATCAAAGCGAAGATGAATCGCCGAAGAAACCTTGTTGACATTTTGCCCGCCGGCACCCTGAGCCCGGTTTGCCGACAGTTCAATTTCGTCATCGGGGATCGATACGTTGCGTGAAATTTGTAGCACGACGTAATTATCCCAAATTTACAACCCGGATTATAGAGACGACAAGCAGAGAGGTGATAAAGACGCCAGGCCCTGGGCCGATATCTTCGCTATAACGACTCTATCTTCAGTCGGTTCTGTTTTGTCTATTTACGCGAAGCGATAAGGTTCTTTGGTGATGCGCGTCCAGTCTCGCGTTCACCCAGAGCTTCAAGTGTTTCAGGCGCCTCGAGAAATGTTGAAGATTCGAGGTCGCCAGAATGTCCGGGCGATGCCTAATGTCGGCTTCAATCTTGCCATCGTTTTTAATGTCTTATGCACTATCCTGTTTCAGGATTAAGCCTTCAACTTGTTGTTTAAAAGAGGTTATCGGGAATAGGCCAACAGGTTTTTTGTGCAGTGCGACATTTATAAAGGAAAATATTTACACCGCGCTTTTATGGTGCGATTTCAGCTCTCTAAAGTCAGAACTGAACTTCTGACCAACGTGAGTAACTCAGGTATCGCGTTCGGTATTAACGGCATGCGCAAAACCCTCGAGATCAATCCGCTGGTGCCAGTCTTCAAGATCAACGCTTAACCTGCCCCGCCAGTTCGGGTATTCATCGATTGTGCCCGGCAGATTCACCTGTCGTGTCTCCAGCAACAGGTCTTCAAGCTGCACCATAAACAGCATCGACCGGGCACGCGCCAGGTAGCGCTGTATCGACCGGGCCAGTTCGCTGCCGAGGTTTTTATCCGCATTCATCTCGTCTATCGCTTCGCCGGCGACCAGGTTTTCCCGGGCCAACGCCGCCAGGATTTCGAGTCGATCCTGCCGGCGAATCTGCCGTTGTTGATCCCTGGATTCGTCTGATGGATATAAACCGAGTTGTGTGCGCAGTTCCAGGTCCATTTCCTGCCAGAAACCTCGCAACGTAGGCAGATCATGTGACCCCGAGGTACACAACGAGTAGCGGGGGTAATCACCCGGTGGCGTCATCGTTCCGTGGTGCCAGTCTTTCTCGAAATTGAGAATACTAAAAGAAAGCATTCTCTTGGTATAGAGGGCATGCCGAACCTCGTTCGGGACGGTGCCGAGATCTTCACCAATGACCAGGCATCTATGACGATGGCTCTCGAGCGCGAGAATACCGAGCAGGTCCGCAAAGGGATAAGTAACATAGGTACCTTCTTTAGGCGAGTGATTCGGCGGCACCCAGAAAAGTCGCATCAAGCCCATAATATGGTCGATGCGAAGCGCGCCCGCGTGACGCATGTTGGCGCGCAAAGTCCTTATGAACAGCAGATAAGCCCGGTCACGAAGCGACTGCGGCTTTATCGGGGGTAATGCCCAGTCCTGC
>JARFPR010000127.1 GCA_029288195.1 Gammaproteobacteria bacterium
AACAGTGACGACTTCAAATCCAGAACGCAGCCAGGATTCACCGCTAGTCAAGGCAGAATAGAAATCCGATGCCGATAACCGACCATGAGGGACTCGACGCGCTATGCGCGAGTTGTGGCATTGCGCTTGACTACCACGATATCCGTGGCCAGCGACATGAGCCCACTACTGAAGTGAAACAATCTATGCTGGCTGCGCTGCAGTTGCCGGCGAATAGTGATGACGATATTCGGCAAAGACTGGAGCAAGTGCAATCAGGCAAATGGTCTCATCTCATCGCTCCGGTCGTGGTACGCCGACAAAACGAGGTACCCATTAGCCTGACCCTGGCGCTTGGTGACGACCAGGTCGACGGGGCGATAAGCTGGGAACTCTATGAAGAGAGCGGTCAGCTTCGGCAGGGCGGATGGAAAATCAACGCACAGGATCCTGTAGACGAGGCGGTTGTTAACGGGTCCCGGATGAAGCAATTCGAAGTCGTCTTACCGGATTTCGAGGCAATCGGTTATCACCGTTTAATTGTCAAGCTGGATGACGGCGGCGAAGCACACTCGACTCTCATCGTCGCGCCGGAAACCTGCTATCAACCACCCGAACTTGCTGATGGTCGAAAAATCTGGGGCATCAGCCTGCAACTATTTGCGCTGCGGTCGAAACGTAACTGGGGTGTCGGTGACTTTACCGACCTGCAGTCAGTGATCGATATACTCGCTCCACTAGGAATTAACGTGTTGGGTCTTAATCCACTGCATGCGCTGTTCCCGCATTTGCCCGCAAACGCAAGCCCTTACAGTCCCTCGAGTCGTGATTTTCTCAACCCCGTTTACCTCGATGTCGAGGCAATCGATGAATTCAAACATGCCCCTGGAGTTATGACGCAGGTTAATAACGAGGAGTTCCAGGCCCAGCTGCAGGCGCTGCGAAATCTCGAGCTGATTGATTACCCCGGGGTCTGGGGCCTCAAGTTAAGGATACTGGGATTACTTTACGAGGCGTTCAAGCAACGGCATCACGAAACTGATTCGACACGACTCGAGGCGTTTCGCCAATTCCAGCAAAACGGCGGCGAAGATTTGTTTAATTTCGCCCTGTTCGAGGCATTGCAGAGGTTTTTTCACCGACAGGATGCCGCTATCGATCAATGGCAGCAATGGCCCGAAGCCTACGAGGATCCCGCATCGGAGACGGTAGCACAATGGGCCGTTGAGCATGCCGATGATATAGAGTTTCACCAGTACCTGCAGTGGAACGCCGAGCAGCAGCTATCCGCGGCACAAGAGAGTTGCAAGAGACACGGCATGTGCCTTGGCATCTATCGCGATCTCGCGGTTGGCGATGCCAGGTCTTCGGCACAGTGCTGGGCTGAACAGGCAGACTACGCACTGGATATCGGTATCGGTGCCCCGCCTGACGATTTTAATGCAAACGGGCAGGACTGGGCATTACCCCCGATAAAGCCGCAGTCGCTTCGTGACCGGGCTTATCTGCTGTTCATAAGGACTTTGCGCGCCAACATGCGTCACGCGGGCGCGCTTCGCATCGACCATATTATGGGCTTGATGCGACTTTT